>NZ_BAOS01000016.1 GCF_002443295.1 Candidatus Scalindua japonica
ATTTTCCGCTATGAAAACAAAGTTTGACGAATTAAAAGATATGATCATTTGAGATATTATTGAGCATTATAATTGGTTTATTTTTTTTGTTTTCTAATATTTCTTTTATTGATTCTAAAATTTTAGTAATGTCTTGGTCTGTTTTTATCTCAACATTGATGCTTTCTGATTTTATAGTGATTTCCTGTCTAGGGTCTTTTTTTAACAATTCGGTTAGATAGGGTTGTATTGGTTCAAGAAATTCAAGAATAGTTAAAAAGGTTGTTGCTATAATATATAATTTAAAAGTAGATTTTTTTGTTACTTTGCCATCTGAATGCCCACTGCCTTTTACTTGTAAGTTCGGAAACGTTATATTGCAATTTGATATTGCTGCTTGAGATTTAATTTGGTTAATGAGATCAGTAGAATCACAGAAATCTTTTATTGTTAATTCTATTTTCATTTATCTAGTTGGCTCCTAACATTAATTTTTATATTTATTCTACAAATTAGTGAAAATATAAGACTGGCCAGTCTATTGCCAATTGTTATTATACGTGTTTCTGTAAAAATAAACTTAATCTATGAAAAGCATATCCATCAATTGATGAAGTCATATCTGTGTGATATGAATACTTATAAATAATATTAATTCTGAGGTTTATAATACTCAGGTAAGTATCAAAATCAAGAGGAAAAAAGAGTAGGGTGACTAACCATTATGTACTATCTATAGAGGTGCATAGCAAACGCCCTCGTAGCACAGGCACCGTCCCCGGATACGGGGAACATCGCAAATTAGTAAACCGAGGTTTCCTTTCCTTATTTACATTGACTCGAAAATCTAATTTGTTACTATTTTCCTTATTGAGTGGAAACCAATAAGCGTTCAGGCAGTTTCTGTACAAAGCGGTAATCTAGTTTCCACGCATGCCATTAAACCATATAATAACTTGCTGACCGACTAACGCCCAGGATTAGGAGTAAAAATGATACCAAAATATGAAGAAATAATGTTGCCTCTGCTCAAATATCTTTCGGACGGCCAAGAACATGGGTTAGGTGAAACCCATGATGTCCTAGCAGGACTATTCAAACTGACAGATGGGGAGATAAGAGAACTTCTTCCCAGCGGGAAACAGACTGTTTTTCGAAATAGAGTCGGTTGGGCTAGAACTTACATGAAAAAGGCTGGTCTTCTAATTTCATCCAAGCGTGCTCATTTCAAAATTAGCGACAAGGGGCTGAAATTGTTGAAAGAGAATCCAACCGAAATAAACTCCCAATTCCTTACACGCTATGATGATTTTGTGAAGTTCAAATCGCTAAAAAGAGAGAAAGAAGACGATGCTTCGTCTCAATCTGAGTTTATTGAAAGCAATACAGACCAAACACCGGAAGAATCTCTTGAATACGCATATCAAAAACTTCATTCCGAATTAGCAAAAGAGCTACTTGATATTATTAAAACATGCTCACCTGAATTTTTTGAAAAACTCGTTATAGATTTGCTTATTACAATGGGCTACGGAGGTTCAAGAAAAGATGCAGGCCAAGCAATGGGAAAATCAGGTGATGGGGGAATCGACGGTATAATCAATGAAGATAAACTTGGACTTGATGTCATATATCTTCAAGCGAAGAGGTGGGACAATGCCGTTCCCGTAAAAGAAATCCGTGATTTTACAGGGGCACTTGCATCTAAGAAGGCGAAAAAAGGGATATTCATTACAACTTCAAGTTTTCCAAAAAGTGTTTACGAGTTTGTCGGACAAGTAGAATATAAAATCATTCTGATTGACGGAGAACGACTTACAGATTTGATGATAGAACATAGTATAGGGTTATCGGAGGTGAACACCTATCGTGTTAAGTCTATTGACTCTGATTACTTTGAAGAAAATTAGCAAAACACATAACAAGACGCAACACCGGAAGGCAATTCCGATGCACACCATTGTTACCGATGAACTTTGGCATTTGCGAATAATTTATTTTAATTTAAAAGGGCATTTTTATGTTTGAACAAACTTTCAAAAATATTGACGATACGCTTTGGAAAGACGCTGGTTGTAGTAGCGAGCTGGATTATGTAGAACAAACTTCATGGGTTTTATTTCTAAAATATCTGGACGATCTGGAAAAGGATAAACAAACCGCTGCCGAGCTTTCCGGTAAAACTTACACACCTATTATTGACGAGAAATTCAAATGGGATGTATGGGCTGCACCCAAAGACGGTAATGGCAAACTCGACCACCACAAAGCATTAAGCGGCGATGATTTGGGTGAGTTCGTTGACCTGCAATTGTTTCCCTACCTGAAAAAAGTTCAAAGAACATGCGGAAAGCGCAGACACCATCGAATATAAAGTTGGCGAGATTTTCAGCGAGCTTAAAAATAGAATCCAAAGCGGTTATAATTTGAGGGAAGTGATTAACCTTGTTGATGAACTGCGTTTCCGCACCCATAAAGAGAAACACGAAATGTCCCATCTGTATGAATCCAAAATCAAAAACATGGGCAATGCCGGGCGTAACGGCGGAGAATATTACACGCCGAGGCCGCTGATCAAAACCATCGTAAAAGTAGTTGCCCCGGAAATAGGCAATACCATTTATGACGGTGCGGTTGGCTCCGCAGGCTTTCTGTGTGAAGCCTTTGAATATTTGAAAGCCAGCAAGAGCTTAACAACAAAACAAGCCGATACGCTACAACGAAAAACATTTTACGGCAAAGAAAAGAAATCACTGGCTTACATTATTGGCATTATGAATATGATTTTGCACGGCATCGAGGCTCCCAATATTGTACATACCAACACCTTGGCCGAAAACATTTCTGATATTCAGGAAAAAGACCGTTTTAACATTATACTGGCTAATCCGCCTTTTGGCGGGAAGGAACGCAAGGAAGTGCAACAAAATTTTCCCATTAAAACAGGGGAAACGGCCTTCCTGTTCTTACAGCATTTTATCAAAAAGCTCAAAGCCGGAGGCAGAGCAGGTGTGGTTATAAAAAACACCTTCCTTTCAAACACCGACAATGCTTCCGTCTCACTGCGCAAACAATTGATGGAAAGCTGTGACCTGCACACGATACTGGATTTACCCGGTGGTACATTTACCGGCGCAGGCGTTAAAACCGTTGTGCTGTTTTTTGAAAAAGGTGCACCTACTAAAAAAGTATGGGCATTTATTACCCTCCTTGGTTTTGCTCTATGGGATATGATTTGTTGAACATATAATACGATTGTTGGACGAAGCCGCTATCGCGGAGAACAAAATCGGAAATTTATTATATAATGTAACCTCACACCCTCAACGGGAGGGTGAATCTATTAACAAATAGGAGGTTACAGGTCTATGAAAACATTATCTCAATCCGATTTCAACAAAAATTACCAAACGCATCTAAAGCACCTACGCTTGAAAGGACTCCGGCCAAAAACAATCGAGGCTTATTCACGTGCCATCCGACGGATCGGTGATTATTTTGACAATCAGATACACGATCTATCTGAACAGCAACTACTTGACTATTTTTCCAATCTCCTCAATACCCATTCATGGAGCGCAGTCAAATTAGACCTCTACGGACTAAAGTTTTTCTACACTCATGTGCTTCATAAGCGTTGGGAGCAAGTAAATCTTATTAAACCACCCAAAACGCAACGTTTGCCCGATATTGTCACCATTAATGAAGCCCACCAACTTTTCCAGGTGACGAGAAAACTCAGTTACCGGGCCTTCTACTTTGTTCTTTACAGTCTTGGTCTCCGCCTGGGTGAAGGACTACGTCTTGAGGTTAGCGATGTCGATTCTCAGCGAATGCGGGTGCATATCCGCGATAGCAAAGGCAATAAAGACCGTTTCGTACCCCTGCCAAAGGTAACCCTGAATCTCTTACGCCGTTTTTGGCTTGTTCATCGCAATCCTGTCTTTCTATTTCCAGGCCGTCATGGTGGCTTGAAATCAGCCCACCTGGCAAAAACACCTCTGAATAGAAATGGCGTTCAGGCCACTCTGCGTAAGGTAGCCCGGGAGTGTGGAATTAAAAAAAAATTACACCACACAGTCTGCGACACAGCTACGCAACCCATCTGATTGAGGCGGGTGTTGATCTGCTTGAAGTACAAAAAATCCTCGGCCACCACAGTATTTTAACCACTGCCAAATATACCCACCTGACCTCTCATACAAATCGTAATGCCTTGCAATTAATTAATGATTTGATGAATGGTTTTTCCATAGAATGGGGGAATGTTATATGATATCTCTCTCCTCTATAATTGAGACCTTCATTGCTGACTTTATCACTCTTTATCATGGTTCGATCCTGCCAAGTCAATTCAAAGCCCTGGCAGCCATGAAGGATTGTCGCACTACGCAAAGCCGCGTCATGCTGGTCCAATGTAATGACTGTGAAAAACAGGTTTTTGTACCGCACTCCTGCGGTAACCGCAATTGTCCTCATTGTCAGAGTCATGAGTGTCAGCAGTGGTTGGAGCGTCAACTGAAAAAAGAAGTGCCTGCTGACTATTTTATGCTCACCTTTACTATACCCAAAGAGCTTCGATCATTAGCATGGCAGCATCAACGCTTGCTTTACTCGATAATGATACAGTGTTGTTGGGAAACCGTAAAAACCTTTGTCCAAAATGACAGCGTATTACAAGGAAACGCTGGAGCCATCACTGTTTTGCACACCCACTCTCGCTCTCTCGATTACCACCCGCATATCCATCTGGTAATGCCAGCCGGGGCCATCAATCAGAAGAAAAAGCTTTGGAGCTTCAAAAAAAGCGAAGGAAAGACGCGGTACCTTTTCAATCACAAAGCGCTGGCTAAAGTGTTTCGAGCAAAAATGCTCGATGCCGTGAACAAAGCGGCTCTTACGCTTCCAGTTAATTATCCCAAAACATGGGTCGTCGATTGCAAATTTGTCGGCAACGGTGAAAAGGCACTGGTCTATCTTGGTCGTTATCTCTACAAAGGGGTCATTCAAGAGAAAGATATTATTACGTGCAAAGATGGTCAGGTGACCTTTCGTTACCAGGATAGTAAGAGCAAAAAAATGCTCACAAGAACACTTCCCGGCCCGCAGTTTCTCAGGTTGATTCTCCAGCATGTTCTACCCAAAGGTTTCAGGCGAACACGGAACTTTGGTTTCCTCCACCCTAATAGCAAACGCTTGATTGCATTGCTTCAGTACCTTACCGGTATCAACCCGAATAAGTCGTCAGCCTGGTTCAGAGAGCGTCCAAAGCTTACGTGCAAATGCTGTGGAGGAATAATGAAGATCATAAAAACGATGATACCTCCATCACACAAATCCAGGTCTTTCCCCTACAAGTTAACAAAAGAGGAGGCTGTTCTGGTTATGTAATCGAATCCGCTATGCATCTAAGATTTGCAAAAACGGCATTATCGGGTCGAGATGGCCCCCGTTTGCCCAAATTTGAGGTAAAATGGCCGAAAAACCATGTTCTGTAGCTCCTAAAGCATGACGACAGCAATTGAAAAATCCACTTCTTTGGCTTCATAGCTTCTGCGGTAAAAAAGAGAAGCAATCTTCATAAGATATTTTCTTATACAATGTTTAGCACCCAAACAACGGGCTTGTCCAACAAACGGTTCAGATTGTGGTTCGTCCCTCACACAATCTAACCTTATTCGTTATAATACGCAGATAACAATCAAAATCAAGGGGAAAAGGCATTTTTAGGGGGTATAGGCGAGCAAAAAGCTATCTGGAATGTGGATTATACAAAGATTTTTATTTTCCCCATTTTTCCCCGTTTAATAATCACCATTTTTGGCACATAAAAATACCTTTAATAATCGTACCTTTAAATATTACATCATTCTTGACAAGTTATTTTATTATTATAATATAAGGCGATATTAGGTAATTGAGGAATAAATAAATGGAACAAATTCAAGAGCTTTACTCAAGAAGACCATTCATGTCAAGGAATGCGGATGAATACGATATTAGCCAAATCCTAGACCTCTTCGTAAGCCCATTTTCTGGGTTTACCACTCCATTCGATTACGAAAATAGCATTATCAAAGGACGGATGGGTTCAGGCAAGACAATGTATTTGAAAGCAAACTATGCGTATTACCTATACAGCATTGTTGAAAGCCTTGCTAATCAAGAAGAGGTGGTTTTGCCTGTAATGATAAAACTGAACGATTTTCAGCATCTTAGAGACCCATCTGAAATTTATAAAGCTATAGTGATAAAAATTATTGAAGAGTTGGCTTCGACATATATTCGTTTGCAAGATGCAAAACAAATGGCCAAAATCCATATGGGGATTAAATCTTTACCACCTGATTTATTACAAGGTCAAAAAATAGCTAACTGTCTAAATAAATTAGCAAAGCTAGGCTCCGTTGAGTATGCAGAGCGCATTACAACTGAACTTGGATTGAAAGGGGGTATAAAACCAAAATTTATTGAGATTTCAGCTGAATTCAAAGAACACAAACTTAATGAAATCAAATGCAAACCAAGTCCCGGAATCAAAGATATCGAAGAAAGTTATCAAAGTCTTCTTAGTGATCAAGGCGGTAAAATTATTCTTTTAATAGATGAAGCAGGTTCTCTTGACAAAAATTTCTTTCGTGGCAAAGATAATGATTCCCTTTTTTTAATACTAATGAATCAGTTACGAACAGCACCATTCATTCGAACAAAGATTGCAATTTATCCAAATTCATATCAGGACATACTCACTGAAACTCGCTATGGCGATGTTATCCTTCTTGAAAACAACATCATGGACAGCGATGGCTACAAGGAGTTTCGAAAGAAAACATGTCACATAATACAAAACTATATAAATTCGGAAGAAACAGACACTCCTATTAAAGCAGAGGATTTATTTGAAATAAATGTTAAAGAAAATTATGGTGATTGTATCGAACAGTTGATAAATGCATCAAACGGCAATATGCGCAGATTAATACAGCTATTGGAGGCATCAATGGAGGAAGCATACGAAGATCATAAGGGAGCAAACAAGATAAATCTAAAGCATGTCGCTGAAACCCTAAAACACCATGCAAGAGATACTGAGGGTCTTTACACAGAACCAGAGAGGGAACTTCTTCAAAATCTTGTAAAAGCGTGCAAAAGCCGTAGCACATATAAATTTGAATTCCCAAATATGTCACTTTCGCTAAATAAATACACATCTAGATCACAAGAATATAATCTTATTAATGTAGTACATGTTGGTACTGGTAGGAAGAGTAATATCTATGCTTTCGATTATAGCTTTTGTATTGCACACGATATCCCAACACACTATGAGCCGAGTTCCGAAAAAATAAATCGTGATCGATCACTTGCTAACGGCAGATGGGCACCAAGGGTTGCAAGAATAACTGATAAAGTTATTGAGCAAGCAAGTATCACTGCTAAAGTAGAAGGAGTTATCGATTTTGTATCAAAATCCAGTGGGTTTATACAAGGGGACGACGAACAAAAGTATTTTTTTACGGAAGACTATATAATCGATGATGATAAGAATAAGTCTCTATTTCAAGGGAGAAGAGTTCGGTTTATGCCGTTTATGTTTGGAGACAGTAAAATTTCTCAAGCTATAGAAGTGCTTTAGAATTATAGAACAAGCCGCTGCATCTTACCGCTATTCCACTGCACTCCATAGTGGGATTATTGAAGATAAAATTAACCGGTGGTATAGCAAAATAATACTATCAGGAAAAAACGCTTGAATTACTAGGCGTGAATAGTCTATAAAGCCTATTGTATGCTTACAAGAAAAAGTTATTAACGTCTGATAAGTGTGCGTTATTCTGTATTTTCTTTAGATATACAGGTTTATTTGGATATTATTGCAATGGCTTTGTTAATCAGAAACTGGTTATCTACTTGTTAGGCGTCAAAGACCAAGAGATTATGACTCCATAATGGCGGAAGAGAAAAAAGAAAGATTCCAACTGAAAGTTGGTAACATAATGCTTGAGACCACAAAAGTTCTTCCGGTGGTATTGAGCCTAGTGGTTATTGTTGTCGCTATCCTCGGGTTTCAGCTAATACGGTCAGGCAAGCTAACAAATATCGAATTTCAACCTGCAACAATTATTGCGCCTACTGATACCAACGTGAGCAAACGTTTACAAAGCCTAGAAGATAGAGTAAATGAACTCTCGGACATAATCAATACCTCTTCTCAGGAGATGCTAGCATCAATAGGTCTCGACAAAGTACAGAAGAGTGTAAAATCTGTATCTTCTGAACTCGATGCCCTCAAGGTTATAATAGTAGAGAACCCAGAGAAAGCCTTAGCAATTCCCCTCCTTAGAAAAGAGATGGACGAATTGGAGCACAAACATGCTGTGCTAGCCGTATCAACAAAAGATCAAATTGACAGGATTTATGACTTTTCTAAATGGTTTTTGGGTCTAATGATAACCTTAGCCATTGGTTTGATTACCATGGGTTTCGTTCGTAGGCCTAAAGGAGACAACTAACGAATAAGGTTAGATTGTGTGAGGGACGAACCACAATCTGAACCGTTTGTTGGACAAGCCCGTTGTTTGGGTGCTAAACATTGTATAAGAAAATATCTTATGAAGATTACTTCTCTTTTTTACCGCATAAGCTATGAAGCCAAAGAAGTGGATTTTTCAATTGCTGTCGTCATGCTTTAGGAGCTACAAAAAAAGCCTTGGTAACCATTTTACCTCAAATTTGGGCAAACGGGGGCCATCTCGACCCGATAATGCCGTTTTTGCAAATCTTAGATGCATAGCGGATTCGATTACATAACCAGAACAGCCTCCTCTTTTGTTAACTTGTAGGGGAAAGACCTGGATTTGTGTGATGGAGGTATCATCGTTTTTATGATCTTCATTATTCCTCCACAGCATTTGCACGTAAGCTTTGGACGCTCTCTGAACCAGGCTGACGACTTATTCGGGTTGATACCGGTAAGGTACTGAAGCAATGCAATCAAGCGTTTGCTATTAGGGTGGAGGAAACCAAAGTTCCGTGTTCGCCTGAAACCTTTGGGTAGAACATGCTGGAGAATCAACCTGAGAAACTGCGGGCCGGGAAGTGTTCTTGTGAGCATTTTTTTGCTCTTACTATCCTGGTAACGAAAGGTCACCTGACCATCTTTGCACGTAATAATATCTTTCTCTTGAATGACCCCTTTGTAGAGATAACGACCAAGATAGACCAGTGCCTTTTCACCGTTGCCGACAAATTTGCAATCGACGACCCATGTTTTGGGATAATTAACTGGAAGCGTAAGAGCCGCTTTGTTCACGGCATCGAGCATTTTTGCTCGAAACACTTTAGCCAGCGCTTTGTGATTGAAAAGGTACCGCGTCTTTCCTTCGCTTTTTTTGAAGCTCCAAAGCTTTTTCTTCTGATTGATGGCCCCGGCTGGCATTACCAGATGGATATGCGGGTGGTAATCGAGAGAGCGAGAGTGGGTGTGCAAAACAGTGATGGCTCCAGCGTTTCCTTGTAATACGCTGTCATTTTGGACAAAGGTTTTTACGGTTTCCCAACAACACTGTATCATTATCGAGTAAAGCAAGCGTTGATGCTGCCATGCTAATGATCGAAGCTCTTTGGGTATAGTAAAGGTGAGCATAAAATAGTCAGCAGGCACTTCTTTTTTCAGTTGACGCTCCAACCACTGCTGACACTCATGACTCTGACAATGAGGACAATTGCGGTTACCGCAGGAGTGCGGTACAAAAACCTGTTTTTCACAGTCATTACATTGGACCAGCATGACGCGGCTTTGCGTAGTGCGACAATCCTTCATGGCTGCCAGGGCTTTGAATTGACTTGGCAGGATCGAACCATGATAAAGAGTGATAAAGTCAGCAATGAAGGTCTCAATTATAGAGGAGAGAGATATCATATAACATTCCCCCATTCTATGGAAAAACCATTCATCAAATCATTAATTAATTGCAAGGCATTACGATTTGTATGAGAGGTCAGGTGGGTATATTTGGCAGTGGTTAAAATACTGTGGTGGCCGAGGATTTTTTGTACTTCAAGCAGATCAACACCCGCCTCAATCAGATGGGTTGCGTAGCTGTGTCGCAGACTGTGTGGTGTAATTTTTTTTTAATTCCACACTCCCGGGCTACCTTACGCAGAGTGGCCTGAACGCCATTTCTATTCAGAGGTGTTTTTGCCAGGTGGGCTGATTTCAAGCCACCATGACGGCCTGGAAATAGAAAGACAGGATTGCGATGAACAAGCCAAAAACGGCGTAAGAGATTCAGGGTTACCTTTGGCAGGGGTACGAAACGGTCTTTATTGCCTTTGCTATCGCGGATATGCACCCGCATTCGCTGAGAATCGACATCGCTAACCTCAAGACGTAGTCCTTCACCCAGGCGGAGACCAAGACTGTAAAGAACAAAGTAGAAGGCCCGGTAACTGAGTTTTCTCGTCACCTGGAAAAGTTGGTGGGCTTCATTAATGGTGACAATATCGGGCAAACGTTGCGTTTTGGGTGGTTTAATAAGATTTACTTGCTCCCAACGCTTATGAAGCACATGAGTGTAGAAAAACTTTAGTCCGTAGAGGTCTAATTTGACTGCGCTCCATGAATGGGTATTGAGGAGATTGGAAAAATAGTCAAGTAGTTGCTGTTCAGATAGATCGTGTATCTGATTGTCAAAATAATCACCGATCCGTCGGATGGCACGTGAATAAGCCTCGATTGTTTTTGGCCGGAGTCCTTTCAAGCGTAGGTGCTTTAGATGCGTTTGGTAATTTTTGTTGAAATCGGATTGAGATAATGTTTTCATAGACCTGTAACCTCCTATTTGTTAATAGATTCACCCTCCCGTTGAGGGTGTGAGGTTACATTATATAATAAATTTCCGATTTTGTTCTCCGCGATAGCGGCTTCGTCCAACAATAGCATCAACACAGACTGTCAACTTCGCTGGCAGCCGGTTATGACCTGTCTTTCCAATGCCAAAGGAAACATCTTCTCTATTGACAATTGACTTTTAGATTGGCAGGCCGCAATGGCGGAAGGCCGAATAACGAGTATGTACACGTGAGACCGAAATTGACAATACAACGAACAAATTGATGTTTTGGGCTATATGTAGTAAAATGACGGGTAAATGACATGGAGAAGACCGTATGGTATTCCAAAAAGGCAAGAAACTAGCGGGAGAATAGCGAAAAATGGCAAGATTTGAACAAGGAAATACTTTCAGTACAGGCCGGAAGAAAGGCTCACGGAATAAGC
Organism: Candidatus Scalindua japonica; assembly: GCF_002443295.1. Classification (NCBI taxonomy): domain Bacteria; kingdom Pseudomonadati; phylum Planctomycetota; class Candidatus Brocadiia; order Candidatus Brocadiales; family Candidatus Scalinduaceae; genus Candidatus Scalindua; species Candidatus Scalindua japonica. The sequence continues at coordinate 11,261 of NZ_BAOS01000016.1, forward strand.
TTACAAATGATGTGAGAGCGGCGTTTCATAAGGCTTACGACGAGATGGGCAATAACAAGGTTGGTAAAGATGGCAAGCCTATGACTGGTCACGAAGCTTTCTTGGCGTGGGCACGAGACAACCAGACAGAGTTTTACCGCCTCTACGCTAAGATGATACCCAAGACGGCTGAATTTCCTGACGACCTGCACGAACATTTTGTCGATACGCTAGTTTTCGAGGAAGAACAGGTCAAGATGATCGAAGGCAATGCGAAAGTTGTTGATGTCACCGATACGAAACCAAAATAAGGCCGGAATGGGGATATAGTCGATTGATCGACTCCTACTTGTCCGGCTATACTGGTTTTTTGCCACTAAATTATGAATATAGTGAGTTGTGGCAAGGGGTTCATGCCATTTTTCTAATCAGGAATGCATACTATTTCCCAATAGAAACAAATCCTATTGTATTACTGAATGCGGTATTATATAATTCATCAAAGATTTTCACCTCTCCTGACATAAGCCAGTTGCTAAATCTATCCAATAGAGGTAACCAAACATAAGCAACAATATTCAACAGTAACAAATTATTTTTACTACATAAAAGCTGGCTTGACCCGCTGATATATCAAGAATATAAAACAAATCTACAGATTCGTAGCCCAGGTTTTGTTATAAATGCATGACAAAAAAGTTTTCAGTCGGTAATAAATTCCGGGAGATTTTAACTTACAAACACCACTACCAACCAACCCTGTAAAAAAAATTAAAAATCCTCATTATGATAATATTATATTACCTTTGACATTACACATTATTGGTATAGAATCAAGGTTTAATAATCAAAGAAGTAAGCAAGGGTTTCTTGCAGTATTTAACAGCATAATAACATTAGCGAAAACTGACGCTATGAATGTATTATTAATATATCCTGAGTTTCCTGATACTTTCTGGAGTTTCAAACACGCACTTAAGTTCATACGTAAAAAGTCATCATTCCCACCACTTGGACTGCTGACCATTGCGGCAATGCTTCCGAAAGAATGGTCACTACGCTTAGTAGATGCCAATGCAACAAAACTCACTGATAAAGATCTTAAATGGGCTGATTACGCGTTTTTCAGCAGCATGGTTGTTCAACGCACATCTGCCTATCAACTTATAAGACGATGTAAAGACGCTGGCATCAAGATTGTTGCCGGAGGTCCTCTTTTTACAAGCGAGTACGAACATTTTAAGGATGTCGATCATTTTGTACTTAATGAAGGAGAGATAACGGTACCCCCTTTCCTGGAAGACCTGAAAAATGGTTGTGCCAAACCGATATACAAAACACCCGAATTTGCTGATATTCGAGAAACTCCGGCCCCTTTATGGAAGCTGGCCGATTTGAAAAACTATGCCTCAATGAGTATACAATATACAAGGGGCTGCCCATATCAATGCGAATTTTGTGATGTAACAGCGCTATTCGGACGTCGTACACGGACCAAGAACACAGATCAGATCATTGCCGAACTCGATACTTTCTATAATCAGGGATGGCGCGGGAATGTATTCTTCGTTGATGACAATCTTATCGGGAACAGAAGAAGCCTGAAACAAGATTTACTACCCGCATTAATCAAATGGCAAACTGATCACCCGGGAGTAACATTTAACACTGAAGTGTCTATCAATCTGGCAAAAGACGAGTCATTAATGCAGATGATGTTCGATGCAGGGTTTAACACCGTATTTGTCGGAATCGAGACACCTGACACTGACAGCCTGGACGAATGCGGTAAGAAGCAGAACAAAGATCGTGATTTAGCCGAAGACGTGCGGATTATACAGCGAGCAGGATTACAGGTACAGGCCGGTTTTATTGTCGGGTTTGACAATGATACACCATCCATATTCCAACGACAGATTGATTTCATCCAGAAAACAGGAATTGTAACTGCAATGGTTGGTCTGCTTCAAGCTCCAACCGGTACAAAACTGTACGACCGGCTGAAAAAAGAGGGAAGGCTGCTCGGGCTGATGACAGGTGACAATGCAGACGGTTCGACAAATATAATCCCGAACAACATGGACGCAGACACATGTAGAGAGGGGTACAAAAAAATACTAAGACATATCTACTCCCCTGATAATTATTATAAACGCATCATGACACTCTTCAAAGAGTATAAATCACCCAAAATCAAGAGCAGAATTAAATTTGAACATATTGTAGGATTGGTGAGTTCTATTTACCACCTCGGTATTATGGGTAAGGAGCGAGTCCAATTCTGGAATCTTCTGTTATGGACGACTGTTCATCGCCGCGAATTATTTCCACTTGCCGTTACTCTTGCAGTATATGGCTATCACTTTCGTAAAATCAGTGAGCTACACATCCTTTAAAAACTCACTGTATTATACAAAAAGGTCCTGCAGTTTCTATTACATCATGAACAATTACCAACAAATTTAGCCTACTTCAAACTTCCTGTCCGATCTGATTGGTCAGACTGATAGACACCTCTGACCTTTTATGAAATGGGTTTTTGATTGACTCTATAAAATACGTGTGCTAACATCTATGAGTTTAAAAAACTACATAACCAGATGAATTTTATATATTTATGACTTATGAAGATCGCGTATTTTGATTGTTTCTCCGGCGTCAGTGGTGATATGGTCATTGGATCCCTGATTGATGCGGGTTTCAGCCAGAAAAAACTTAATGAAGAACTCACTAAACTGAGCCTGGACAACTATGAAACTGACTCGAAAAAAGTCCTTCGCTCTGCAATTACCGGAACAAAATTCAATGTGACAATAAAAGAAGATAGTAAAAATGATGAACACCACAAAAGAAGAACTCTTAAAGATGTATCCGAAATTATTAACAAAAGCTCACTGAGTAAAAGTGTAAAAAGTGACAGCATCAGAATCTTTGAAAACCTGGCAAACGCGGAAGCAAAGGTGCATGACACGTTACCGGAAGATGTTCATTTTCACGAAGTTGGTGCTATTGATTCAATTGTAGACATCGTTGGAGCTGTAATTGCTTTTCATGATCTTAAGATCGAAAATATATATTTTTCTCCAATAAGAACAGGAACAGGGTTTGTAAAATGTCATCATGGGCAGTTCCCAATCCCAGCACCGGCAACTGTAGAGCTATTAAAAGGGCATCACGTAATAGGTACGAACATACAACATGAACTCACAACACCTACCGGAGCGGCTATTTTAACAACTTTAGGTGTTAATGTAGAAAAGTACCCGGATATTTCACTGTTACAGATAGGATACGGTGCAGGCAATCATGAAATCGCGGAAGTACCTAATCTACTGAGAGTAATGATTGGTGAAACAACTACAGTTGGTGGACAGGATGAAGTCTGGATGGTAGAGACAAATATTGATGATATGCCCGGAGAGCATTTTGGCTATTTACTCGAAAAGATGTTAGATGCCGGAGCATTGGACGGATACATAACACCTGTACAAATGAAAAAATCACGTCCGGGAATATTAATCAGTATTATTGTTGATGATGTGCATCTGTCAAAAGTGGAAAAAATCATGTTCGAACAATCTACGACATTTGGAATCAGAAAGTATAAAGCAAGTCGTAAGAAGCTAGATAGAAAACTGGTTGATGTTGAAACTGAATTTGGGACCATCAAAGTAAAGATAGGCATGTTGAACGGAAGCATCAAGAATATTACCCCGGAACATGAGGACTGCAGAAAAATTGCGGATATAAATGCACTTCCGTTAAAACTGGTTTATAATGCAGCTATAAATGCGGCCCAGTCAATCAATGATAGAAACATATAACATTTAAGAAAGTTATCAGAGCAACCTGGCGACATCTGTACACTCACAGACAGGTTGAAAGGAGCTGAAATCTCATGAAACATGTAATATCTGTTTTAGTTGAAAATAAGGTCGGTGTACTGTCACGGATCACCGGACTATTCAGTGGAAGAGGATTTAATATTGAAAGCCTGGCGGTAGGTGAAACTGAAAACAATACAACTTCCAGAATGACTATAGTTGTCAGTGGTGACGAATCGATATTAGAACAGGTCCGCAAACAATTAGGCAAGGTCATCGATACAATTAAGGTGATAGATTTTACGGACACAGAGTATGTTGAACGTAACCTGATGCTTATTAAGGTAAGCGCTGTTCCAGGTAAAAGAAGTGAAATCATAGAGTTGGTTGACGTCTTTAGAGGAAAGATAATAGACGTCGGACACAAAGATATGGTTATTGAAATTTCCGGCCCTGAAGACAGACTTGAAGCAGTGTTAGATCTACTTCGTCCACACGGCATAAAGGAAGTTGCGCGTACAGGCAGGATCGCTATGAACCGTGGGCAAAAATAATGACTGATTATAAAAAGATTTTAATCAAAAACGGTACTGTTTATAATGTTCCAAACAAAAAAACAGGAGTGTTTGATATCCTGATCAGTAACTCCAGGATTGAGAAGATCGGTAAAAATATTAAAGACAAAGACGCTTTAGTCGTAGATGCAAAGGACAAAATAGTAGTTCCAGGACTTGTAGATGTGCATGTTCATTTCAGACAACCGGGGCAAGAGCATAAGGAAGACCTTATTTCAGGTTCACGGGCGGCTGCCGCAGGTGGCTTTACTACTGTGATAGCAGAGCCAAATACGAATCCACCTATCGATTCTCCATCGCGGCTTATTAAGCTTTTAACAATTGCGAAGAGAGAGAGTATAATCAATTATTATTCAAAATCAGCTGCTACAGTTGGGCTGAATGGACATAGATTGGTCAATATTGAAAAATTAAAAATTGCAGGTGCGAAAGCGATCTCTGATGATGGACACCCTGTCGCCGGAGAGAGATTAATGCTTAATGCGCTAAAAAAAGGCAGAGAATATGACGTTTTAGTTAATCCTCATTGTGAAGAATCGCCGTTATATCGTAAAAGGCAAAAAGATAAAAAGAAAAACCTTCGAAATTTTCCTGATTCTGATTCGAACCAACCGTACGAGGCTGAAGCTGATTTTATTATGCGTGATATTGGGTTGGCAGAGAAGGCGGGAGCCAGGATTCATATTTCACATGTTAGTCTTGCTAAATCAGTATCAGAAATTGCCAAAGCAAAAAAAAGAGGTGTGAAAATAACTGCGGAAGCCGCGCCACATCATCTTCTATTAAGCAAGGAAACGGTGGAAAAAATTGGTACTAATGCTAAAGTCAACCCCCCGTTAAGGTCAAAAGCGGATGTTAAGGCGGTACAAAAGGGATTAGCTGACGGCACTATAGATATTATCGCCAGCGATCATGCGCCGCATTCGGCAAAAGATAAGAATTTGTCTTTTAATAAAGCTGCTTTTGGGTTAATAGGTTTAGAAACTACTTTAGGCCTGGTGTTAACACACCTTGTCCGTCCCGGTGTTCTAACACTGAAACAGGCAATAGACCAAATGACTATTTTACCGGCTAAAATTTTTGATCTGGACAAATTCGGGATTGGCAGCCTGACACCGGGGACTAAAGCGAACATTGTAGTAATAGATTTGAAAAAAAGATGGAAAGTGGATGTTAATAAGTTTTTCTCAAAGGCAAGGAACTGTCCATTTGACGGTTGGAAACTTCAGGGAAAAGCAATCATGACAATAGTTGGAAACAGGATTATCATGAAAGAGGGAAAGATAATAGAGAATATTTAATTATAGAAAGGAATGACATGACAAAGCTTTATACAGACCAAGATGCTAATATTAAACCACTGAAAGGTAAAAAGATCTCAATAATCGGCTACGGCAGCCAGGGACATGCCCATGCGCAAAACCTCCGTGAAAGTGGCCTTAAAGTTATAGTTGGACAGAGGAAGGGTTCTCCAAATTACAGCCTTGCAGTTAAACACGGTTTTAAACCTGTGTCAGCAGATAAAGCAACACAACAGGGTGATCTGGTCGCAATACTGATGCCCGATGAAGTACAGGGAGATGTCTATGAAGCAGAGATTAAGCCTCATTTGAAAAAAGGCAAAACTCTTCTATTCTCACATGGGTTCAACATTCATTTTGGTCAGGTTGTTCCTCCAAAAGATGTTGATGTTATCATGGTAGCGCCAAAGGGACCTGGACATCTGGTAAGGAGTGAGTATGAAAAAGGCGGAGGTGTTCCGTGTTTAATGGCCATCCATCAAGACACTTCAAAGAAAGCAGAGAAGACTGCCCTTGCATATGCCGGAGGTATTGGCGGCGGAAGAGGTGGGATTCTGCCAACTACTTTCGCAGAAGAGACAGAAACAGATCTTTTTGGTGAACAAGCCGTATTATGCGGTGGAGCTTCTGCGCTGGTAAAGGCAGGTTTTGAAACACTAGTGGAAGCGGGATACCAACCGGAACTGGCATATTTTGAATGTATGCATGAACTGAAACTGATAGTAGACCTCTTCTACCAGGGAGGTCTGTCATACATGAGACACTCTATCAGTAATACTGCTGAGTTTGGAGATGTGACGAGAGGCCCGAGAATAGTTACTGAAAAAACAAAGAAAGAGATGAAGAAAATACTTTCTGAGATACAGGACGGTAAATTTGCTAAAGAATGGATTCTTGAAAATAAAGCCGGTCGACCTATGTTTAACGCGCTCGTCGCAAAAGACAAGAAACATCAGATAGAACAAGTTGGATCAAAACTGCGAAAACTCATGAAATGGATTGATTCAAAATAATAATATAGATTTCTCGACTCAGCTCCGAATGACGTCACACTGAGCGCCTGCCCGACTTCGTCATTCAGGCGGGGAGTCGAAGTGTAACTATCAAGCTAATTTCTTAATATTCAACCAAAGTGAATTCGTAAAATTAGTGTCTACATTTTTTATATAAAACACCTGTACAAGGAAGGAAAGAGTTTTTAGTGTCTAAAATCATAATCTTCGATACTACGTTAAGAGATGGAGAGCAGTCTCCCGGTGCAAGTCTGGACCATAAAGAGAAACTACAGATAGCGAGACAACTATCTAACCTGAATATTGATGTAATGGAAGCCGGGTTCCCTATTACATCAGAGGGTGACTTTAAGTCTGTAAGTTCTATCGCAAAGGAGATACGTGATGTAAGTATCTGCGCCCTCGCACGGGCAGTTGACAAGGATATAGATTGCGCGGCAAAAGCTTTAAAATCTGCCGAATCACCCAGAATTCACGTCTTTCTTGCAACATCTGAAATTCACCGAAAACACAAATTGATTAAAGCAAAAGAAGAGATCATAAAGACTGCCGTTAGAGGTGTAAAACGAGCTAAGAAATATGTTGACAATGTAGAATTCTCTCCGGAAGACGCGTCTAGAACAGAACCGGATTTTCTTGTAGAAGTCTTAGAGGCAGTAATAGAGGCGGGAGCCAGGACCGTGAATATCCCAGACACTGTAGGATATGCGATACCAGAGCAGTATGCCGCATTAATTAAAAACCTTAAGGATAATGTAAAAAATATCAATGATGCCGTTATAAGTGTTCACTGCCACAATGATCTTGGCCTCGCGGTTGCTAATTCACTCGCGGCTGTTAAAGCAGGCGCCACGCAGGTAGAGTGCACAATAAATGGAATCGGTGAAAGGGCAGGGAACGCATCTCTTGAAGAGATTGTTATGGCGCTTAAAACAAGAAAAGATTTCTTCAGACATACAACAGGAATCAAGACAAAGGAGATAGTTGCCACCAGTAAGATTGTCAGTGGTTTAACAGGACTGAGAATACAAAGAAATAAGGCAATAGTAGGAGAAAACGCGTTTGCACACGAATCAGGTGTACATCAGGACGGAGTTTTAAAAGAGAGTACGACCTATGAAATCATGAAACCTGAAGAGATCGGTCTACCGAAGACCAATATAGTCCTCGGCAAACTTTCCGGTCGGCACGCATTCAAAAGACGTGTCAAGGCGCTCGGTTATGAACTGCCTGATGAAGAATTTGAACAAACATTCAGCCAATTTAAACTCCTGGCTGACAAGAAAAAAGACATCTATGATCAGGACATAGAAGCATTAATACAGAATGAGAAGTCAGAAGTGCCGCATATTTACGAGCTTGAAAGTATAAGTATAAATTGCGCCCCTGTACCGACTGCCAGTATAAGACTTCGTATCGGAAAAGATAAGATCGTGGCAGATTCCGCCAAAGGTGACGGATCGATTGACGCTATCTTTAAGACAGTAGACTTATTAACTGGAATTAAAGGAACACTCCTCGATTATAATGTCAGGTCGGTGACCAGTGGAAAAGATGCCTTGGGAGAAGCGAGCGTCGATGTGGAAGTTAAAGGAAATACTTATAAAGGTCGTGCCGTGAGCACGGATACAATAGAAGCAAGCGCAAATGCATATTTAAATGCCATCAATAAAGTAGCGATAAAACATCGCAAGAAAAAGACTAATTAAAAACATCTGCATATTAAAAACCTGGCCTCTCTTTCGAGAGAACTCCAGTACACGAATCCTCTCGAAAGAGAGGCCAGGCACATTTGCAAACAAAACCATATGAACAATAATACTAAAACCAAGTTCATCGTTGAATTGATCAAACCATCCCATTACGACGACGACGGATATGTTATACAATGGCGTAAGTCATGGATCCCCTCAAACACTCTTGCCTGCATAAACGCTTTGACGCAAGATGCTTCAACACGAAATGCACTTGGCAACGATGTTGAGTTTATCATTAATGCTTACGATGAGATGAATATCGTCATACCTGTTGATGACATTATTCGCAGGTTTAAGAATGGAAGTGGAAACGGAGTTGTCTTTTTCGTAGGCGTCCAGTCAAATCAATTTCCTCGTGCCATGGACATTGCCAGAGAGTTCCGTAAAGAAAGCATTCAGGTCGCGATAGGTGGATTCCATACAAGCGGCTGTCTTGCCATGTTACCTCAACTTCCTGATGAGCTGAAAGACGCGACCGAGGCCGGTATTACATTGTTTGCCGGTGAGGCCGAGGAAGGACGACTCATTGATGTCTTTAAAGACGCCTATCAAAGAAAAATGAAACCCATCTACAACTACCTGGGAGACCTGCCCGGTCTGGAAAGCCAGCCAATGCCTATAATGCCGACAAGTGTTGCCGAAAGGTTTGTCAGTAAGATCGGGTCATTCGACGCGGGTCGTGGATGCTCTTTTCTGTGCAGCTTCTGTACCGTTATCAATGTACAGGGACGTAAATCACGCTACCGTAATCCTGATGATGTAGAAGAAATGATCCGGTCCAATATATCGAATGGTATCAACGATTTTTTCCTTACTGATGACAACTTTGCTCGTAACAAAAACTGGGAAGCCATTTTTGACAAATTGATAGATCTTCGTGAAAACCAGGGGTTCAAACATGTAAAGTTTACAATGCAGATCGACTCGCTTGCCCATAAAATTAAGAATTTTGTTTCCAAGGCTGCCAGAGCTGGCTGCAGAAGAGTATTCATTGGGCTGGAAAGTATTAACCCGGAAAATCTGGAGGCAGTAAATAAGCGACAGAACAAAATCACTGAATATCGAAAGATGTTTCAGGCGTGGCGTAATGCACGGGTTGTTACTGTAGCCGGTTATATACTGGGCTTCCCTGCCGACACTCCGGAAAAAATCGAACAGGACATTAAGACAATTCAGGAAGAATTACCGGTTGATCTCCTCGAATTTTTCTGTCTTACACCACTGCCGGGCTCTGAGGACCATAAGAACAACTACCTGAAGGGTGTATGGATGGACCCGGACCTGAACAAGTATGACCTTGAACATATTACTATGTCACACCCACGAATGTCCAAAGAGGAGTGGGAACAGATTTACCAAAAGGCATGGGATCTTTATTACTCACCTGAACACATTAAAACGCTGATTCGACGTGCGGCAGCAGGCGGTCCGAACCCCAGCAGAGTGATGCTCCATATTCATCAATTTCATGGTACTATTAAATACCAGAACGTACACCCGCTTCAGGGTGGCTTTTTAAGGCGCAAGGTACGGTCACAACGCCGTCCAGGTATGCCAAAAGAAAATCTGCTTATTTTTTTACCTTGCAGGGTCTGGGAAACAGTGAGCGCTCTTATACCTTTCGGCCTCTATTACTTTAAACTACGATCAATACGTAAGAAAATCAAACGCGAACCAGGCAGACGTTCATATATGGATAAAGCACTGATGCCGGTGAAAGAAACAAAAGGCTCACCACTTGAGAATGAAAGCGTAAAACTGGAGATTAAATGATTATTTCTCACGCAAAGCTGCAAAGGTCGCTAATAAAACTGATAAAAGTTTTCGTTCCCATTTGCGTTCTCTGCGGCTCTTGGTGAGGACGATTTTCTCTTCTTTACGTGAAAATCGCTTTATTAACGTATTTATATCCGAATGAAGATCAAAGAAGTAAGAAAAAGATACTTGCATGGAACCTGACACAATATAATAATGTATAAAGATACTGTAAATAATGAGTACTTAACTGCCAAAATAATAGTTTTCATATTTTTTTAATAGAGGAAAATTAAATGAAAGAAAAAGTTCTAAAAGCAACAAAATCATTGATAAAAATCAAATTAACGCTGTCTATATTAATTGGATTAGTCTTGATTACTGGATATTCTGCTATGGCCGGTGTTAACGAAACAGGCGGTAGAAAGATAATCGTAAAGAAAGGTGATAAGGTAAAAATTCAATATAAAGCCAGCCTTACGAATGGTACGGTATTTAAAGAATCGAAACCGGGAAAACCACTGAAATTTACTGTCGGAGACGGTAAGATGCCACATGGACTTGACCAGGCTGTATTGGGAATGGAACTGAGAGAGGAAAAGACTGTTACGGTAGGCCCAAAGGACGCATACGGAAAGAGAAACCATGAATTGGTAATGAAATTTGTTAAAAAAGACCTACCCAGAAGCTTTGAACCAGAGGTAGGTAATGTAGTAAAAATACGAAACGTACCGGGAACAATTATTAAAATAGACGAAGAAAACATATACCTTGACGGCAATCATCCCCTGGCAGGTAAAGATGTAGTTTTTGAGATAAAAGTTGTCGGGATAGAGTAATTCAGACTATGGGCAGCTGGCAACGTTTTGCCTGTACCTGACGCGATGTTCAGTCCACTCTTACGCCATCGGCTTTGCTTCGGTTGCTTTTCGGCAAACGGAAAGAAAATCCGGTTTGACCGGCCAGCCAGTTGCAATACGAGTACTATCAGGGTACCTCCCATTTGTACAGAGCCTGGAAAGGTATTTTTTTCTTTCCAGACCCTCCAATTCACTAGAATTGGATATCAAACAAGCAATTCTTGAATTATCACAATGCAGGATTTCTTCGGCTAAGATTTCATTTATTATCGCAGAAGATGATAAATTCCGTTTTCACAAGTTATAATGAAGACTGAATTAGGCAATTATTTACTCTATTTCGACCCAACCGTTCGCCAGTCCGACAAGACTGTTCTGGCGGGGACGGGGAGGATTCAAGTTTTGGCTTTTTCCCTGCCTCTCATATATTTCCGGTAACGTTCCGGGCCGACACACTCACTTCCAACAGGACACTTTTCAATACAGCTTTCATCCAATTCACGCTCTATTGTTTCACCACAACTTTCACAGGTAAATTCATTCTCGAAACCGGCAACTGAGGCTGTTCCTTTTTTATGACAATTGGGGCATGTTACATCTATAATCTCCACTCTCTTTATCTTCTCAGCACCGGGGCATTCAAAAATATTGGGTTTTTTAAATGTTCCTTTAGTTGGTTGATGGTTACTTTTCGTCTTTGAAAGGACCTGCATAGCGAGAAGGCGAAGAGGCATTCGACGTTCTCTTCTTAAGAAATCCTGGACAGCTTTCATGGCATCGAGATTGTTTTTTCCAACTCTACCAATCTCTTCAAGAGCCTTCTTTACCTTGTCGGCATCTTCATCATACAACTTTTTAAATAGCGATTTAATATCCGTAAAGCCCCCTTTCAGTGGGAATATTTTCTTATAGAATAATTTCGAAGCACGAAATTCGAAACAATTTTAAAAATACCTGCCCAAAACGTTATTCCTGTCCGAACAAATATGACGGGCAGGCAGACTGCAAAGAATCTAATTAATTACACAAAATGTCTTTTTTTTTGAACATTTTAGATTTGAATTTCTGATTTGTTTCGTATTTCGATATTCTTATTTCGAGTTTATAACCACTAAAACTAATAAATTTACAAAATAACAACAACATATTTGTAACTTTGTCGCTGTTAAGTGTCTAAGAAAGCGTGGTCTTTCCTTTCAACTTAATCCTTCCAATTACAAACAGTGCAATTGCCGCCGCAAGGACTAATATACTGACATTTTGTGATATTGTCATGCCGTCAAAGAGAAGTGGATTATCGTCCCTGAATATCTCTACAATAAAGCGCATTATGGAATAGAGGCCGCAGAACATTAACGTCACTTCCCCGTCTCTCCTGCGATGATTGAAGAACGCTTTAATAATAAAAAAAATCGTAAGATTGCCTAACATGGAATATATTTGAGTTGGGTGAATGGGCAGTGAGTGACTATCTGACACTGTAACCAGACCCTTTCCAAGATGATGCAGAAACGGGGGACTGCCGTCAATCATAAGGTTTACGTCAACGGTTTTGGGGAAACTGACGGCCCAGGGCAGATCCGGACTGCAGACATCACCCCAGCAGCATCCATTAAGAAAGCATCCTACTCGTCCACAAGCGACTCCGAGCGCAAAAGAAAAGGCAATAATATCAATTGTCTTTAGTATAGGAAGCCTCTTGATCTTTGTGAAAACAACAATGGAAGCAATAGAAGCCATTAAGCCGCCATAAAATACAAGTCCTCCCTCATAAATCTTGAATGCATCCAGAATATTGTGTTTATATGAATCGATATTCTGGATGACATAAAACATTCTACCTCCCAGAATTCCGGCAAATATGGCATATAGTCCCAGATTTGATATATCTTCCGGGTTTAAGCCTTCCGTCTTTGCCTTAATACGTGCTACATAGATGACTATGAGGAAACCCACCATGAGCATGAAACCGTATGCGTAAATGGGAATTGTTATGCCGATGAACGGGATTGGTATTTCAAAGAGAGTTCTAATCATTTAAGTGTCCGAGAAAAAATAACTTCCCAATTTATAGTGTTCAAGCTTAGTCAGATTTGGTCGATCTGATCGAACTGAACCACAAGCGTAACCTGAGCTACAATGAGGACTTAGTGAGTGAAGACCGGACAAAGATAGCCTGAAAATGGGTGTGAGAAAGGGAAGTTAATTTTCTCGAACCCTGAGTCAAGAATCTGGTTCGGAGAGAACCTCCGTAATCTTGTTTTTCTCATCCAGCAATACGATCTTCGGTCTCCAGCTTCGCGCCTGCGCGTTATCAATAAGACAATAGGCAATGATGATAATCTTATCACCCGGAACAGCCCACCTTGCGGCAGCACCGTTGAGGCATATAATTCCGGAGTCGGGTTCTCCCTCAATTACGTATGTTTCCATCCGCGCGCCATTATTAATATTCAGTACCTGTACCCGCTCGTAATGCAGAATATCTGTCTCCAGCATCAGTGTTTTGTCGATCGTTATACTGCCTGTATAGTTCAGATCTGCTTCTGTAACTGTCGCGGAGTGGATCTTCGCTTTGCACATTTCTCTAAGCATGGTTTTTATTCCAGAATAGTATTATCTATTAATCTCGTATTTCCAACCCACACAGCAACAGCAACTAAGGCCTTCTCATTAATCGATGAAAGGTCTTCAAGCGTATAATCATTAACTATGGATATATAATCTATCTTAGTATGCTCTGTATTCTTTATCATAGCCGTCATCTCTTCTATAATCTCTTTTGCATCCGTAATATTGGAAGCAAACATGGCCCTGGCTTTTAATAAAGCGCCATAAATACAGAGTGCACTTCGGCGCTCATCAGGATTTAATCGCTTATTTCTTGAGCTGAGGGCGAGACCGTCTTCTTCACGAACTGTCGGGCAGACCTGAATATTTACATCCATATTCAAATCTCCAACCAGCCTTTTTATGACTGCGTTTTGTTGATAATCTTTTTGTCCAAAATATGCCCTGTCAGGCTTAACGATATTAAAAAGCTTTGTTATCACTGTAGTTACGCCTTTGAAATGCCCCGGCCTCACTCTGCCGCACAGGGTATCAGTAAGTTTATCCTGTGTAACATAAGAGCAAAATCCGTCCGGGTACATCTCTTCAGTACCGGGCGCGAAAACCACATCCGCTTCTTCTTTTCGAATGAGTTCAATATCCTCATTCAATTGGCGAGGATATTCATCTAAATCGTCTTTATTGTCAAACTGCGCGGGATTCAGATACACGCTGACAACGAGCACATCATTCTCTCTCTTTGCACTGCGTATCAGGCTAATATGTCCGCCATGAAGCGCTCCCATTGTAGGTACAAATCCAATCGACTTTTTACTGTCTTTAACGGAAAATACCTTTGTCCGCATCTCATTAATCTTTGTTATGACTTCCATTTAATGATATCAGCATTTTTCTCCAGACGGCATTAATACCTCTAAAGCCGAAAAACAATGGTAACAATAACATATTTTTTTGTCAAGTTTCGGGTTCAAGAAAAAATCACTCATGAACACTATAATAATCCATGTTCAAAATTTCCAGGGGTTGAATCTTTTATTTTCTTTCCACTTCGAATTCCGGAAAGTATGTTTTTAATCATTTCCGGTGTGTAATCCTGATAACATAAATCAATCCGATAGTCCTTGTGCCCAACCACAAGAAATGTCTTAATAAGATGAATAATAGAGAAAGGCCTTTCATTGATAACCACAGTCCTGCACGACTCATTTATGGCAGTAAACCTGTCACTGTACTCATTTTCCAGATTCATCTTTTCAAAGCCGCATTGGTAGATCCCTGGACACGTACTCTTCATATTTGCCCATATACACGCCTCTGAGGTAAAGAGCGGTGTGTCCTGATAAAGAATAAGGTCTGTATCATCAGATAGCAATTTTTGCATATTTTCCTTGCCGTCCTCTGGCGACAGAGTCTGTCGTAGAAATTTCAATTCACGCAGCTTTATTATAGAAAGTGGATTCAGAGTGTATAATGGATAGTCTGCATACAAGATAACGTCGGCACCACCGAACAGACCAAGGGCTCCAGGATTGGAAATTTGAAACTGCCTGAAACCCTTCGTTACTAATGCAGGAACAGACTTTTCAAAGTAATTATATGTCTCAAGTCCATTCCCTTTGTCCCTCATAATGACGGGTATTGAGAATACAACTCTTTCTTTTTCGTTCAGCAATGTATCGATTATGTCATTGTTTTTCTTTAAGCAAGAGACAATTTTATCTGTTAACACAATATATAGTTTGTAAATTTTCTGTGTAAAAATATAGTCCAGGCAATTTAACCTGTCAATCTTGAGAGATAATCGGATTTCCTCTTCAGACACCTTATGTTGTACACTCTTTTTTTCGTTTACCAAATTGCCGAATTTAACAAACTTGTCCTTTAACCACTTCTTTACATAATCACTTTTGAGTGCCCTCTCATTCTGCCACGCTACTGATAATCCATTAAAATAGTCCCGCCTGATATTATTTAGTATACTCAATGGAACAAATAATCCTTCCGGCATATCAACACTGATACTATTCAGCTTAAAGGCTGTTTTTCCCAGACGCGAAAAACAGCCTTTTATATCTTCTTCACTTGTCATACGATTGATACTCTTTTGAAGCTTAAGGGAATAATCCTTGTTGAATATAAATTGCATAACCGCCCCATTTACCGTAATACTATCTGACCCTATGCTGATATCCAGATCTACAGATATCCTGGTAGATGTGAGATCCTTTGGGATCTTCTGGGTAAAGACCTCTTTGGTCTTTTGTGATGAAATGACATAGAGCTTTGCTCCATGCACAATTTTCTTATCAGAACTAATAGTGGCAATATCTCCAACATCAACACCGAACACCCTCTTACCATTTACCTTAAGAGTCTTTACATGCAGCAAAACCGGCGTTGCAGAAGAGTTTTCAAAAACCTGTAATAGGTCTCTGACACCAATCCCGGCCTCTGCCCTTAACACTATATGATTCTCTTCCGATTTTATTACCTCTCCAGCATATAAGCCCATGTTTGCCGGATAAGACAGGTTAACTATATCTACAGCTTTTATCTGACATGTATCAGGACTCTTTTCATCTGACATATTGTTTTTACCTGTTACGTAAGCAGAGGTCGTCTCACGGCTGAATACCGTTTTTATACGATTAGCAATCTCTCCTTGATCTGACAGTTCACCATCGATAGCCTTTCGGTAGGCATCTGTAACAACCGCTACGTATTCTGGTGACTTCATACGCCCCTCGATCTTTAATGAATTAACACCGGCATCTACCAAATCCCTGATTTCGGAAAGGGTAAGCAGATCCTTCATGGAAAAGAGATATCCTCCTTCACCGGATTTGGAATGATAAGGTTTCCTGCAAGGTTGGGCGCACTTTCCTCGATTTCCACTCCTGCCCCCAATCATACTGCTGAAGAAGCATAATCCCGAATATGAGTAGCATAGAGCACCATGAATAAATGTTTCAATTTCCAATGAGCTTTTGTCTACAATATTTTTTATTTCAACAATGGACAATTCTCTTGCCAGAACAACACGTTTAAATCCAAGCTGTTCCAGTTGCTTAACCCCTGCAAGGTTATGGATAACCATTTGCGTACTTGCGTGAATATTAAATCCGGGGAATTGAGATTGGATCAAGTAGAGAAGTCCCAGGTCCTGGATGATTATTGAGTCAGGATGCATCTCTTCCAGTGCTATTAACAGGTCGATAGCCCTTTCCAATTCTAAAGTCTTTAAGAGGGTATTGAGGGCTATATAGACCTTAATTGACTTTCTGCGAGCAAAAGCAATGGCCTTACCAGCATCATCGATCGAAAAATTCTGCGCGCTTGCACGAGCACTGAAATCCTTTAAACCAAAATAAACAGCATCAGCACCTTGTTCCACTGCAGCAAAGAAACTCTCCATATTTCCGGCCGGAGAAAGTAGTTCAGGTTTTTTAGTTTGAGAACCTGGATTCATTGAACGCAACTATAAATATAAAAAGCGGAAAACACGGACAAACACGTTCCCGCCCGGCCTTGCCGTTCGCCAGCCCGACAAGACTGTTCTGGCGGGGACGAGTGTCCATGTCACCCATGTTGTTAATGTTTAGTTTCTGATAACGTTAAGTATGTCTAAAAACTGGGAATGTTCCCAATTCCAGTGACTCCTGGATGTAATAACAGACAAAATTATATGATTATGATTTTAGAATCACAATCATAATAATTCCAGCCATTTTCGGGAAATAGTCATCGTTGACCTGTCAGGTTTTTGCGTATTAATTTAATCACGCAAAAACCTGACAGGACAACGATGGAGATATAGAATACGTTTCATTTAAATCATGACATTCCTGAAAATGGTAGTTACAAGTTTCCCATATGCGATTGTTGGGCAGTATACCTGCGATAAACTCTCAAATTATCCTAAAGAATAACATTTGTTTTTAACTTGAGATATATTTATATATGTTATAATAATATCCCTATATAAAAGATTGATGAGAGAAAGATTTACTTGAAATGGATGAAAAACAATGAGACTAAACTATCATCTGAAAAATCCCTCCAATTAAGACAACTTATTACCGATATGTACGGAGAGTAATATCCACCTATAGCTTTTTAAACCAAAGGAGAAATAAATGTCTAAGATTTTACAAACACTTTTCATTCTCGGGTTTTTGGCCCTTACAATGCCACAGGCCTTTTCGCAGGATACAAAACAACAGAATTGTTCTTTCTGTAAATTAAAAGCAAAGGGCGCCGAAAAATGCCAGAAATGTCTCTCTAGCGAGAAAAGTATATGCCCCCTGCCTGGTAAAGCGTCCGACTATAGTAATAAGAGCAACAGAGAGATGTGTAATAAGTTTAAACAAGGCCCTTATATTAATACCACAGTACTTGAGAATATCATCGAAAGCAATGTCCCCATGGCACTTCTGGATGCCAGGTCCGGAAAATGGGATGATAAAACCAGAATCCCTGGTGCTCAAAGCTTAAATGATAAATCTACCAGAGATGAAGTAGCAAAAGTTATCAAAACCAAAGATACTCTGGTAGTAACTTACTGTTCCAATGTAAAATGCCCTGCAAGCAACAGACTCTACATCCATCTCAAAAAACTGGGATATAAGAATGTTCTTGAATACCCATTTGGCATTGAAGAATGGTTGAAAGCCGGAAACGATATTGAGATGGACGCTGTTTCTGAAGAGCAATCCGCGGATAAAGTAAAACGGACTGAAGTTACTGTTTTCGAAGGTGAAAAACATTTTAAGAACATCAAACAACTTACTTTTGGCGGAGAGAATGCCGAAGCTTACTTTTCGTATAATGCAGATCAGCTCATATTCCAGTCAAAGCGAAACGATCTACAATGCGACGCAATCTTTACTATGGATGTAGATGGCAATAATGTAAAGATGGTGTCATCGGGTAAGGGAACAACAACCTGTTCTTTTATTGCACCTGACTATAAATCGATAATTTACGCGTCTACTCATCTGGGTGGAGATGAATGCCCACCCAAACCGGATATGTCGAAGGGTTATGTCTGGGCATTATATAAGAGTTTTGATATTTTCAGTGCAGACCCTGACGGTTCCAATCTTGTCCGTCTGACAGACACACCCGGATACGATGCCGAAGGTGTCTATTCTCCCAAAGGAGACAGGATACTCTTTACTTCAGTACGAACAGGTGACCTGGAACTCTTCCTGATGGATCCGGACGGTTCTAACATAGAGCAGTTAACAGATACTCCTGGATATGATGGAGGCGCTTTCTTTTCTTTTGACGGAGAGTGGATTTGCTGGAGGGCTTCAAGACCACAGGGAGAAGAACTTACAGACTATACAAATCTTCTTAATGATGGTTTAATCCGACCCAGCAAACTTGAAATATACGTCATGAACCTGAAGGACCGTAAACCGATACAGTTGACCAGCAATGGCGCCGCAAACTTCGGTCCTTATTTCCACCCAAGTGGCAATAAAGTCATCTTTGTATCCAATATGGATGATCCACAACACAGGAACTTTGAGATGTATATGGTTGATATAAAGACCAAGGAGATCGAACGCCTATCGTATAATCCGACATTCGACGGATTTCCAATGTTCAGCCATGATGGAAAAAAACTGGTCTTCGCATCAAACCGTAATAACAGCAGACCGCACGAAACAAATATATTCATAGCCGACTGGGTAGATTGAGTAAAAAAATTTTCACCGCACAATCGTAGAGGACGCAAAGAAAAACCTTAAAAACAGAAAGAGTGTCATTGTTCATTCTACTTTTTAACTAAAGTTTTAGGCTATTCAGAATGTTTAGTTATTTACCATCTGCTGGTTCAATCTTATAGATTGAACCGAAACATTAAGTATTTTCTCTTGGTTCTTTGCGACTTTGCGGTGAACTGAATTATCTGAGGTCAACTCTAGTAGTGACTGAATGTTCTGTGCCATCACGCATATAGACAATCTCAATCTCATCTCCTGCATGCAACGTCTTTAGAAAATCAGAGTAGATTTGCAAATCTCCGATTGCTACTTCCCCGATGCGTACAATTATGTCACCCTTCCGAAGCCCCGTTTTGTCTGCGGGTGAATCTGAAGTAACACCGTCAAGAAGAACCCCTTTACCGGTATATCCATATGCCGGAACAGTACCCAGAATGATACGCCTTTTTTTATGTATCTGTTTTTTAGCAGTAGCATCTTTTGTAGTGGTTAGAGTTGAGGTCAGAGGTTCCGGTCTTGCGGCAAGATACTCAACTGTCTCTTTTAATATAGCTGCAGTTTTGACCAATCCTGCTGAATCAATTTTATCAACAGTATCGGTTGGTCGATGGTAGTTACCATGCGCTCCGCCGAAAATATGCACTGCGGGGATACCCACATCAAGAAAACTCTTCTCGTCACTGTTTCCAAAATTATTGGTAATTGATTTTATTGGAATACCGGTAACATATCCGGCACCACGGAAAATATGTACCCATTCGCGCGCAGAATCGGTACCAAATATTATAAGCGGATCCTGGCCTAACTGCCCAACGGTATCGAGATTAACCATTCCCATAATTTTAGAGACAGGATATTTTTCAACACTCTTTACATAATGAAGTGACCCAAGTTTACCGGCTTCCTCCGCACTGAAAGCTACGAACACAATTGTACGTTCAGGCTGCCATTTTTTACCAGCCAGACGTGCAAATTCCAGTAATACGGAGATCCCACTGGCATTGTCATCGGCGCCGTGGTGAATTTTTCCTTCGTTGCCAGCAAAGCAGTCAGGCCATCCAAGTCCGTGTGAATCATAGTGTGCCCCAATAACGACACTCTGCCCTTCAAATTCAGGATTTGTACCCGGAATAACCCCAATTACATTTTTAATAGTAACAACATCTTGATCAGGCATATCTACCTTTTCAGTCCAGGTTTGGAAATAATTATCAGGACCATCCCCAAAAGGTTGTATACCGGCATCAGACAACTGTTTAGCAATATAGTCGGCCGCTTTATCCAGCCCCTCTGAACCGAGACCTCTACCAACGAGTTCGTCAGAAGCAAGGTACGTAATATCCTTTAACATTCTTGCCTCTGAAAAAACAGGTGGCAACTGCGCAAGAGCAGAACGCGGTGCCAGTTTAGCTATAGTTGGTTCAACCTCTTTACCATCTTCCCTGGAGAGGGTCACTGACATGGGTGAATTGACCACAGGCCACTGGCCTTTAAAGACATTTGCCGGTTCATCACCCGTAAAGCCAAGATAGCTGTATTTGTTATAATGTGGAAGTTTTCTTCCCAGGCCGGGCATTGCAGCCACATTATCCGCAGCCAGCCAGGCCAGAGCATGAGCGTTGTTAGACGGATGCCGTGCCATAACCACAGTTGAATGCCGGTCACGTCTCATTTCAGTACCTTCGATAGAGAAGCCACTCTCCTTTTCGGCAAAATTGTAATCTGCAAGTGCTTTATTCATAACAGGAAGGAAACGATTTTCCCATCCAAACAACCAGACTGCACGATCAGCCGGTAATGCATCCAGCTCACTATCAAGTTTGATCTCCATATTCACCGAACGGCCTTTCTGCCACCCCTTTGCCAGATTTTGATAACCCAGACGAATTGATTCAGGTGCAGTTGCTGGTAGCACAACCAATACCTGCTCGGCTCCAAAAACCTGGCTTAATGCAGGCGGACTTTCATTGTGATCTAATGTGCGAAACAGGTCAAATTCAGGATCCACATCCAGGCGAACCGGACGCACAGGGAGCATGAGCTCCAGATTGTACTGTTGGGAATCAATTTCTACAGTGGTCTGGTACGCATTCGCAACTGCTTCCATGTGGACCGCGATTGGCAGCTTTAATTGATACGCCCCAGCTTCCTGAGTCTGTTCAATAACAGCTGATAATACATAACCATCTCCCTTTGGTTTTACGACAGCCTCACGTACTCTCAGTGAAGGCGAACCTGTCCTTTTTACCCATTGTTCAAACAACGGTGCCAGAGAATCATCCGTCACATTATCAAAAACCATTTCAACGTCATCAAAAGAAGCAACCTTAAACTTATATTGCCGGTAAAATCTATGAAGGGCCTTTATAAAGGCCTGATCACCCAGCTGCTGCCGAATCATATGAAACAACATCATGGTCTTTCCGTAGCCTACGGCCTCAGTGACTGCACTGTGCCGGGAACGGAATCGGGTCAGGGGAAAGTCCTTGTCCTTATTGGTAGTTACGTAGTTCGTATATTTTTGTAAAACGGAACGTCGGTATTCAACTGCTATGCCACGCTGCTCTTTAATAAGATGGTCCGCAAGATACGTTGTCAGGCCCTCAGCCCAGTTACCCTTTTCATAATCGGTATAAACGCCATTACCCCACCAGTTATGAAGGATTTCATGAGGATAGGAAGAGTGTAAGATAAATGGAAAACGAATCACCCTGGGACCTAGCAGAGTGAATGACGGCATACCGTAACCGGTCTCCCAGAAATTTTCTACCAGAGCAAACTTGCTGTAGGGATACGGCCCGAGAAGTTTCCTATACATCTCAAGATACTGGGCCGTTGTATCCAGATATTTCTGCGCAAGCGGGGAATCAGGTGTTCGTAAGAAAGCCATGGCATCAACAGCGCCCGCAGCCTGGCTGTATTCCGTAAATTCAGAGGCTATCAGATATATCTCTTCCTGCGGTGTATTTGCGACCCATACATCATGTCTGTAATCCGCGCCTTTTTCATCTTTTTCACGTGTACCCTGACTTACCGACGACCAACCTGCCGGTAATTCAACATCAAGATTGAATGTCACCAATTCATCAACAAAGTATGGATACCAGATAGTTGACCCGCTAAGAAAAATCCCTTCAAGAGAAATAATACCAGGCGAGACACTAAAACTTCGCGCATATTCCTCACCATATTCCTTAACCGGATGAAAAATCTCACCTGTATATTTGAGTGTAAACTGATTTATTCCCTCCGGCAGATGAACCTCAAAAACCCCCATTTTCATACTGCTTTGTTGAAGCGATGGATTATCACTGAAAAATTGTCCGGCTTCAGCGCCAAATGTTTTTCTTAATATGACTTCTTTATCCAAAACTTCAGGCTTGAGCCCTTGATGAATTGTAAATTGTAAAAATCCATCTTTGTTTGACCCCGTTGGCAAAGTAATTTTATCAATTACCTCGATCCGGTGACTGTCAGGAAACAGTTTGACCTTAAGATCATGGTTAATCTGTCCAAATGTAGTCGACGACAAAGTCAGGACAAATAAACTGATTTGTAAAAAACTCCATAAGGATTGGCGCTTCATTATAAGTTCTCCCATTATTATATTTTCACCGCTAAGGCGGAGAAGGTGCGAAGTTATTTTTCTAAATAAATATTTATGTTATTATTATAATCATACTATTCCCACAATCTACTAAATTGTCGTAACTCTTGCTTTGCTGTTTCATAAACTTAACATCCTACAGTTGGACTAACTAAGTTGTAGACAGTAAAACTGAAATCCCTGTACATCAAGGTAAATTATTTGACTGAAGGTTACGAGCTATGTTACTATTTTTAGAATATGGAAAAGCAGACAGGTTTTTTTGACATTGATGATACAGATAGTTCGCCAGATACCAATGGTAGTATCGGCTTTCTATCAATAAACGTGCCTGAGGAATTGATCATTGCTGCAGGAAAGACACCTTTTCGTGTCTGCGGTAGTGAGAAACCGGCAAAACTGGCTAATGCTTACCTTCCCAAGACATTTGATCCCTATGTACTTGATAGCCTTGAAGGGGCACTGGATGGCACATATTCGTTTCTTGACGGAGTCATCATTGCAAATATAAGTGATGGACACCGCAGACTCTATGATGCATGGCGGACAGGTGCTCCTTCAACAAAAGTATTTTTTCTTGATATACCCAAGAGCTCAAATCAGATCGGTTTAAAAGCATTTACCCTTTTCCTGTCTCACCTGAAGCGTGATCTGGAAAAGGCTTTTGAAGAGGAAATTACAGACGAAAAGCTGAGAGATGCTATTCAGAACTGTAACACAACACGAACACTCCTTACAAAGTTAAGTGAAAAAAGGAAATATAATTCGATTCCTTTTACCGGTAAAGAGTTTTTCGAGATGGTAAAATGGTGTCTGTCTCATGATAAACACAGGGTAAACAGTGCTCTTAAGAGATACTTACAGAAATGTGAACGAATTGATTCGAACTGTTCTCAGACAGAGAGAGACGTCCCTCGAATAATGATTATGGGAAGTTTCATGGGATCATCAAGCTTTATAGGTCTTATAGAGTCTTTAGGAGCACGAGTGGTATGCGAGGATCTATGTATGGGAATGCAGTACTTCTCAACGGAAGTAAGCGGGAATTTTGATAATCCCATCGCTTCCCTGGCGCAGAGATATCTTACCATACCTACCGCACGTATGGTGGATACTGAAGCAAGATGGAATTACCTTCTAAACATGACAGAAGAGTATTCTGTGGACGGCATTGTCTATTTTGCCCTGAAATTTGACGATACTCACCTTTTTGAGTATCCTTATATAAAAAACAAATTCCAGAAAGAGGGATATCCCCTGCTATTTATTGAGGCAGAAAATTTTGTAACAAATCTTGGTCAGATAGAGACAAGAATACAGGCATTTACCGAAATGCTTTTATAAATTAATATAAAAATCATGACAATAACAGAAACAAAAAGACAACAACAAAAGAGATACTTCAACGATCAATTTCAAAACAGGATGAAACGGCAACGTTTCTACTCTCCACTGAAAGGCTCTCAGACAAGAGAGAGAGCTATGTATAAACTGCTTATGGAGAGTTTCAGAGATACCTCTACGGTTGTATGGAAGAGCACCTTTGTACCATCGGAGATTATCTATGCGATTGGAGGTGTTCCATTATACATTGAAACCTTCAGTGCCATGGCAGCAGGAGTTGGCATGTGTACCGATATGTTGACGGCTTCGGAAAACCAGGGGTTTTCACGCGACTGCTGCTCATTTCTGAGAGGCGTGCTGGGAGCTTCCCGTAAGAACATCCTCCCCAAACCGGACGCGCTTATATCAAGTTCATACTATTGTGACGGAGATCCAATGATCTTTGATATCTTTGCAGATGAGTACAAAAGCCCGCACCATTACCTTCATATTCCTTTTTTTGCGGAAAGAGAAGGGGCTTGTGATTTAGTAGCAGATCAGTTGGAAGAGATAACTCGTTCAATTGCCCGTGAAACAGGCAGAGAGTTCAGTCGAGACAAATTATCAGAGACCATTGCAGTCTCAAATGAGGCCTGCAGATATTTTAAGAAGGCAATGGACCTGAGGAAACACAGGCCAAGCCCTATGCTTGGATGTGAGGCCATTGATCATATCGGATCAATCTCTCAGTTATGGGGTTCGAAATCGTTTGTCAGGATTTCAAAGCTTTTGTGTGAGGAACTGGAGGAGAGGATTGAGAAAGGAGTAACCGCTGTTGAAGATGAGCAGCACCGGTTACTATGGTGCCACTTAAGGCCCTATTATAATGATGAGATTTTCCAGTACCTTGAGATTGAACACAAAGCGGTTGTTGCGTTTGAGATGGTAAATATGATTACGTGGGAAGAGATGGACCCGCAAAAACCGTTTCAATCTCTTGCAAAGAAACTTCTGGCAAATCAGTCTATCGGCCCGCATGAGAGAATGACCCGCTGGATTTCTACCATGATTAAAGAGTACTCTATTGATGGTATTATATGGATGGCTCCATGGGGATGCAGGCATTTTAACAGTCTTTCTCAGATGGTAAAGGAAGGACTTCGTAAAGAGGGAGATATTCCATTTTATATATTAGACCTTGAGTGTATAGATAAGAGAAACTATTCAAAGGAGCAGGTAAGGACCCGTCTCGACGCATTCCTGGAAGTTCTGGAAGACGGATTGGAGGATTAAAAACAGAGATGATAACATCAGGCATTGATATTGGTTCCGTATCAACGGAAGTTGTCCTGGTTGGAGAGGAAAATGAAATCTTAAGCTACGTTGTACTTGCTTCTCAAACAGATATGGAAAAAACAGCTAATGAGGCTCTGGACGCTGCTCTTGAACAGGCAAGTCTTACAAAACAAGATATAGACTACACAGTCGCAACCGGCTATGGCCGCAACAATGTCCCATTTGCTGACAAGTCGGTCACTGAGATAACGTGTCATGCTCAGGGCGCGTACCATTTATTCCCCAATACACGGACAATTATTGACATCGGAGGACAGGATTCTAAAGCAATCGCCATAATGGCCAGAAAAAACCGTGAAGCAAAAGTGGTTGATTTTATGATGAATGATAAATGTGCTGCGGGCACCGGAAGGTTCCTGGAAGTGATGGCGGGAGTGCTGGATGTTGATATAAATGATATGGGAACACTGTCTCAGAAGGCATCTCAGGAAACATCAATCAGCAGCATGTGCACAGTGTTTGCGGAATCGGAAGTGATCTCTCTTATCCATCAGAAACTTCCCAAAGAGGATATTATCAACGGTCTTCACACTGCCATTGCAAGAAAGGTTTTAAGCCTTGTACAGCGGGTACCAATCGAAGAAGAGATAACCCTCACCGGAGGTGTCATGAAAAACATCGGGGTCTGCGAAAAGCTGCAACAGGAACTTGCACCAAAAAAAGTCAATCTTCCGGATGAACCTCAGATAGCGGGAGCATTAGGAGCGGCAATAATTGCAAGAAAGCATGTTGCTGTGCAGTAGAACAGATTATTATAATTGTAGGGGTTGTTTCCCAAACGGCCTTTGTTACACCGCCCATTTGGGAAACGGGCTCTACATATTCTGATCAAGAACGGTTTAATTATGTTACAAATTATTCCTCTGTATCTTCCGGAGACTCTATCCGAGTAGCTTGAAGGACTTCTTACCCTTCATACGCCAGGAAGAGAGACAACAATGTAACCGGTTGGAGTCTGTTTCCAGTAGACATCATTGAAAGTATAATACTTCACTTTATTTATCACTTTAACTTTGTGACCTTTTGGAAGATTAGAGACTACCGCACCTCTCGGAACACGAACAACAATATAACCTTGATCTCTTTATTTTAGACGATGACTTATATGAAAAATTTCAATACCGTAAACTATACACTCCTGTTTTATTCGTAGTGCGCAGGAACCCACGTCTTCTCCTCATACTCCTGCCAGTAGCCAGAAGATACGGGTCGCTCCTGGTAATGACCTTCAATTCTTCGATTCCCTTCATATCTCTCGGCAATCCATACTCTCTCTTTTTTTGAAGTATCAACCCATTTTCTTTTCTTTGTATATTCATAATGACCTTCAATGTAATTTTTCCCCCGTCCGGAGCTGGATTGTCTTTCCATGTAAAGCTGTCTCTGTAACTGTGCATTTTGCGCCTCTTCCCTTTTTTTTTCCGCATAATCTCCGGTAAGTGCACCTCCCAATGCACCTACTCCCGCACCAATCATAGCACCCGTACTTGCGCTACCCGCTAAAGCTCCAAAACCAGTTCCCAGAGCTGCACCGGTTGCCGTCCCAATTGCAGTACCTTTTTGTGTAGTAGTCAAACAACCATTGGAAACAATCGCAATTGCCATGACACATATTATTGTACTGATTAATTTTATCTTCATTTTTCTCTCCTCCCTGAT
Organism: Candidatus Scalindua japonica; assembly: GCF_002443295.1. Taxonomy (NCBI): domain Bacteria; kingdom Pseudomonadati; phylum Planctomycetota; class Candidatus Brocadiia; order Candidatus Brocadiales; family Candidatus Scalinduaceae; genus Candidatus Scalindua; species Candidatus Scalindua japonica. Next base: position 38,576 of record NZ_BAOS01000016.1, read on the forward strand.
TAAGATTTACAATAGAGATATGTTAGTGTTTACTAATTTAGACGAAAATACAATCATTGATGCTTTAGAAGGTGATGCAGACGCTTTTGAGAGCATATACAATGAGTACTCAGGATTTGTATATAATGTTGCATTAAGAGTGGTAAACAGTGCAGACGAAGCACAGGAAGTTACTCAGGAAGTATTTCTCACTGTTTACCGGAAACTTAAGAGTTTCAAGTTCAAATCATCCCTTAAAACATGGATTTACAGGATAACCGTTAATATGGCTATTGACTATGCCAGAAAAAGATCAAAAGAACGGGACCATTCAGAACTGTATACAGAAAATAATAAACGGCAGAAGACTATTGATACTGTTAGTGAGGAAATTGAGAGAGAACAGCAGGAGAAAACAATCTCAACTTTACTGGAAACTCTTAATCCTGATCAAAGAGCTTGTATCGTATTAAGAAGTATCGAAGGCCTAAGTTATCAAGAAATAGCGGATGCACTAAACATTAATATTAATACCGTACGTACCAGAATAAAAAGGGCCAGGGGAAAACTGATAGATTTAAGAAAAGAGATGGTGATAAATGAAGTGTGAACAGGTAAAAGAACTCATTCTTACCGATTATCTTGATGGACAGATGGAAAAAGCGAAGAAAACTCAACTAGAGGAACACCTGACAACTTGCAGGGATTGCCGGGAATATGAACTTCTAACGAGGACTACAGTTGTTGAACCATTCTATAACATTGAAAAACACAATCCACCTGAAGCAACATGGAACAAAACCAGGGAACAGATTATTGTAGAACAACAAATGCATAATAACTCCATTGCTGACTTATTTAACAGAGTAAAAACACTCTTTTATTTTCCGAAACCTGCATTTATTGCTGCAACAGTAGTCGTTTTGTTTGCTGTAGCAACAACTGTTATTAAATTTCCTTTAGAAAATCAGGAAACCAGAAAAGGAGTTTCTGATAGTCAGGTTGAATGCATCAACTATTTGATGAGTGTTTTTGACGAAGAACTGATTAATGGAGATGACGACCTCGAAACCTCAATAGAATATTTTTTTCTATGATTTAACTTTATATGAATTTCGATTTTACACATTTTAATCAATGTTGTCCGGTCAGGATTTTGCAACGCTCCATCAATTGCCGCATTCTTTTAGCGGGAATCTATAGGATGAACGTTTCTTTTAGTTTAAATATAGAAGAAAACAACTTAAACAAAAATCAATTACATACGGACCATAAACAGTTTAGAAGATATCCTTTTAGCGATCTGTGGGGCTCTGCGTGAGAACTTATTTTTCCCATCACACCAAAACGCCAGGATCGCTAAGAGAATGAAGTAGAAGTTAATATTTACACATAGTGCATCTATGGGTAAATGAGTAATTTAAAAAAATTAAAGGAGCAGTAGCCATGAATATCAAGTTGAAAAAAGTTTTTTTCGCATTAAGCATAGTCGGGGTGACACTGTTATCATCAAATGTTTATTCACAACCACCGGGAGAACATTTCAACAGGCATCAAGAAATGCGGGAAAAAATGAGGGCTAAAAAGCAGGAGGCGTTCAAACAACTCGACCTTAGTCCTGAACAGGAAAGGCTGATACAAGCTCACCGAAATAACCATAGAGAACAGGGTGATGCGTTTCAAGAAAATATGAGAGCAAAGAAAGAGGCAATCAGAAATGAGCTCCAGAAAGAAGAGTTCGATCTGGAAAAGATCCACGCAATCCATAATGAATTGAAAAACTTAATCCTGGAAAAAGCCGATCATAAATTAAACGGCATACTGGAAGTAAGAAAAATATTAACCGCCGAACAATTCAGGAAATTTTGTGAATTGAGAAAAGAGATACGTCCAATGCAAGGTAGGAGAAAGGGGTTCTATTGATCCACAGAACCGCTTAGGGCATTACTTTAGTTTATTATTGGAATGATAAAATCAGGAGATACCATGCTTTTTTGTTTTATCATGAAAGTGCAAACATTAGGTATGGTGTCCCCCAATTTCTGTTTATCAACCTTAATGATTGACTGAAAATCAAATGCATTTTTGGTCAACTGGATTTAATTGTTGGGCTATTCCGCTTTCGCGGAGAACAAAATCGGAAATTGATTACATTTCGTAAACTCACACCCTCAACGGGAGGGTGAATCTATTAACAAATAGGAGGTTACAGGTCTATGAAAACATTATCTCAATCCGATTTCAACAAAAATTACCAAACGCATCTAAAGCACCTACGCTTGAAAGGACTCCGGCCAAAAACAATCGAGGCTTATTCACGTGCCATCCGACGGATCGGTGATTATTTTGACAATCAGATACACGATCTATCTGAACAGCAACTACTTGACTATTTTTCCAATCTCCTCAATACCCATTCATGGAGCGCAGTCAAATTAGACCTCTACGGACTAAAGTTTTTCTACACTCATGTGCTTCATAAGCGTTGGGAGCAAGTAAATCTTATTAAACCACCCAAAACGCAACGTTTGCCCGATATTGTCACCATTAATGAAGCCCACCAACTTTTCCAGGTGACGAGAAAACTCAGTTACCGGGCCTTCTACTTTGTTCTTTACAGTCTTGGTCTCCGCCTGGGTGAAGGACTACGTCTTGAGGTTAGCGATGTCGATTCTCAGCGAATGCGGGTGCATATCCGCGATAGCAAAGGCAATAAAGACCGTTTCGTACCCCTGCCAAAGGTAACCCTGAATCTCTTACGCCGTTTTTGGCTTGTTCATCGCAATCCTGTCTTTCTATTTCCAGGCCGTCATGGTGGCTTGAAATCAGCCCACCTGGCAAAAACACCTCTGAATAGAAATGGCGTTCAGGCCACTCTGCGTAAGGTAGCCCGGGAGTGTGGAATTAAAAAAAAATTACACCACACAGTCTGCGACACAGCTACGCAACCCATCTGATTGAGGCGGGTGTTGATCTGCTTGAAGTACAAAAAATCCTCGGCCACCACAGTATTTTAACCACTGCCAAATATACCCACCTGACCTCTCATACAAATCGTAATGCCTTGCAATTAATTAATGATTTGATGAATGGTTTTTCCATAGAATGGGGGAATGTTATATGATATCTCTCTCCTCTATAATTGAGACCTTCATTGCTGACTTTATCACTCTTTATCATGGTTCGATCCTGCCAAGTCAATTCAAAGCCCTGGCAGCCATGAAGGATTGTCGCACTACGCAAAGCCGCGTCATGCTGGTCCAATGTAATGACTGTGAAAAACAGGTTTTTGTACCGCACTCCTGCGGTAACCGCAATTGTCCTCATTGTCAGAGTCATGAGTGTCAGCAGTGGTTGGAGCGTCAACTGAAAAAAGAAGTGCCTGCTGACTATTTTATGCTCACCTTTACTATACCCAAAGAGCTTCGATCATTAGCATGGCAGCATCAACGCTTGCTTTACTCGATAATGATACAGTGTTGTTGGGAAACCGTAAAAACCTTTGTCCAAAATGACAGCGTATTACAAGGAAACGCTGGAGCCATCACTGTTTTGCACACCCACTCTCGCTCTCTCGATTACCACCCGCATATCCATCTGGTAATGCCAGCCGGGGCCATCAATCAGAAGAAAAAGCTTTGGAGCTTCAAAAAAAGCGAAGGAAAGACGCGGTACCTTTTCAATCACAAAGCGCTGGCTAAAGTGTTTCGAGCAAAAATGCTCGATGCCGTGAACAAAGCGGCTCTTACGCTTCCAGTTAATTATCCCAAAACATGGGTCGTCGATTGCAAATTTGTCGGCAACGGTGAAAAGGCACTGGTCTATCTTGGTCGTTATCTCTACAAAGGGGTCATTCAAGAGAAAGATATTATTACGTGCAAAGATGGTCAGGTGACCTTTCGTTACCAGGATAGTAAGAGCAAAAAAATGCTCACAAGAACACTTCCCGGCCCGCAGTTTCTCAGGTTGATTCTCCAGCATGTTCTACCCAAAGGTTTCAGGCGAACACGGAACTTTGGTTTCCTCCACCCTAATAGCAAACGCTTGATTGCATTGCTTCAGTACCTTACCGGTATCAACCCGAATAAGTCGTCAGCCTGGTTCAGAGAGCGTCCAAAGCTTACGTGCAAATGCTGTGGAGGAATAATGAAGATCATAAAAACGATGATACCTCCATCACACAAATCCAGGTCTTTCCCCTACAAGTTAACAAAAGAGGAGGCTGTTCTGGTTATGTAATCGAATCCGCTATGCATCTAAGATTTGCAAAAACGGCATTATCGGGTCGAGATGGCCCCCGTTTGCCCAAATTTGAGGTAAAATGGCCGAAAAACCATGTTCTGTAGCTCCTAAAGCATGACGACAGCAATTGAAAAATCCACTTCTTTGGCTTCATAGCTTCTGCGGTAAAAAAGAGAAGCAATCTTCATAAGATATTTTCTTATACAATGTTTAGCACCCAAACAACGGGCTTGTCCAACAAACGGTTCAGATTGTGGTTCGTCCCTCACACAATCTAACCTTATTCGTTAGGCTTTTTTATTTTCTATTTGTAAAAGATAAAGAATTGACCCCGTTTCTCAAAGCATTGCGGAAGTGTAAACATGCACTTCTGTATCTAGTCGATTCTTTAATTTATCTTTTTCTACTTCAAGATCGTATCTTGCCTGAAGATTTATCCAAAACCTTTCTGAAAGGCCAAAAAACCTTGACAGTCTTAACGCTGTATCCGGTGTAATAGAACGTTTTCCCTGAACAATTTCATTTATTCTGCGTGCTGGTACATTAATATTCTTAGCCAGCCTGTACTGACTAATACTCATGGGTTTGAGGAATTCTTCCATCAGAATTTCACCCGGATGAATTGGATCTAACATCTTTTTTGGCATAGTTGTCTCCTAATGATAATCTACTATTTCAACATTGTAAGCGTTTCCTTCACGCCATACAAAACATATACGCCATTGATCGTTAATACGGATACTGTATTGTCCCTTCCTGTCTTTCGATAGTTTTTCAAGATGGTTGTTCGGTGGTATACGTAAATCTGACAGAATTTCAGCACCTTCAAGTATTTCAAGTTTTCTACGGGCGCTTTTTTGAATATCCCGTGGAAGTTTAAGTGATATTCGACGATTGAATATTTTCTCTGTTTCTTTGCAAACAAAGTTTTTAATCATTCATTAGATAGTATTGTAACTCGTTAATAATGTCAAGCGTTATTAACTTTTTTCTATTAGGAGTGGTTTATCTCTTGACAACGGGGGCCTTATAGGGGTTATGTGTAAATAGCTTGTCCTTACTCTTTATTTTTGCACGCTTCTCTGGTTTCAGTGTCTTGCCACAAAGTTTTTTCCACTTGCATCTTATTCACCCAGCCGATTGATTTATCGAGAGGACTCTTAACTTGATAGTCATCTTTGCCTTTCTTCAATAATAGTGCACTTGATCCAGGGTACATTTTGCCAACAACTTTGCCTTTACCCTGACTTGCTTGTTTACTCCAAAGTTTAATTTTAACATTTTATAGAACCCACATTTCTGATTGACCATATTCCTTTGCAAGTTCAGCTGCGGAAAGAAGTGCAATGCGCTCTTTACATTCGCCTGCAAATAGTATCGAAGGTGCAGACAAAAACAAACCAGAGATAATTGACATTAAAAATAGCTTTTTCATTTTTTACCCCCTATGATTAATGATGCATAATGCCGGAGTTGAGGAGCTACCTCATAAGATGTTGTCTGTTCAAACGACTTGTTCGCCACGACTGAGGTGGCAAAAACGCTGCTCCTCAACTCCGGCATTCGCTCCGCCGAAGGCGGGGCGAACGACTAAGGTGTATTTAGCCAATTAACAGCATAATCAAACTCGGGATAGCAATCTCCAAGAGTTTTAATATTTTTCAAAGCATCTTGTAAATTGATAGAAATAGCTTCATTAAATTTCGTATCTTCATACTTGATAATACTTATATTTTCGGTGTTTATATTAGTAGTTATATTTTTCCAACCAGCCATTTCATCCTGGATTTTCAATAACAAACTACTTTTGTGTTTATCATTTAAAGATGCTTTTAAATTACCGAGAACAAAAAAGAAATCATTATCATATGAATTAAGCGTATTATAGTATTTATTAACTCCCCAGATAGGGACTTTATCCCATTTTTTGTTGTCCCTGCCATTCTGCCCGCCAAAACTGGAGAATAAGACAAGAGAGATGTTCTCCCAATATTATGCCAAACTGGAAGAATTACCTTTTTTCCGTCTATTTCTTTTTGCATAAGACCTTCAAGCTCATTCTTAGGCCATTTTTTTCTTAAAAAATCAGGGCTCAATACAACTATCCCATATCGGGATTTAACTAAACCATTGTCGATATTATCTAACAACCTGTCACCGATTTTCAAAACCCATTTGTCATACCATACCTTAATATTTCTTTTTCGTAATTCCTCTGCCAATGGTTCTACAACACCTACCTTATCTTCACTTGCATGTGAAATGAAAGTATCCCAAACGGTATCATTATTCTTAATTTTCATTTTTGTCGCCTAACGCCAGTATGAGCTGGCCGGCTGAGATGCCAGCAAATCGGAAGAGTATTCTCCGGTCAGCTCTATACTATTGTTAGAAGAATTTTATTTTCTTCGCTTATCTGGTTTATTCATGTTAGGGTTAAATGCTGATTGCTTCCCATGTTGCAAAAATTTTTTAATATCACTCTGTCGAACAATAGATAGAATCCTTGATTTCTCTTTGTCAATTTTTTTAGTAACAAACTCTAGGATCTTTGTAGAAATATTAATTACAGATTTTGCATCATGAGAACTAAGACTAATTACAGATCCATGCTGTACTGATATACTCGTTATCCCTTTTTCTTCCGGTTTTTCTAGCACGTAGTAACCAACTACCCTATTTTCTTCAAATGCATTAATAGAATGGGCGATGTGCTTGCTTCGTGTATCAAGAAGCCACTTATGTTTTTTTAACTCATTTTGATCTAAACAAATTTCTTCAATATTTATTCTAGTTCTTACTCCCGTCATAAATGCCCGACTATAACGAACTAATATAGAAGTTGAAATTGCATCTATTAAGTCGATATCACAACCAGATGATTCAAAGCACTTTATGAGTAGTTTACTAAATTTGATAGCACTTCGAATATCGCACTCTATACCTGTAAAATCAGCGAGACATCTTGCTTCATCTATATCAATATCAACAAATGTGTGTGTAACCATTTTTTCTTCTAACGTTTAAAGTGAGGTGCGCCGTATGGCGTAGAAAACGATGAATAAAAATAATATAAACAAAGAATCTGAAAACTTAAAAATCGCAAGAGATAAAGGTGTCACCTCCAGTGACTGGTTAGAAAGGAATTAAAAATCATGATTAAAGACCTGACCCCATTTTCCCTATTCATAATTTTAACTTATAGGAAAAATTTCAATACCGTAAACTATACACTCCTGTTTTATTCGAAGTGCGCAAGAACCCACGTCTTCTCTTCATACTCCTGCCAGTAGCCCGAAGATACGGGTCGCTCCTGGTAATGACCTTCAATTCTTCGATTCCCTTCATATCTCTCGGCAATCCAGACTCTCTCTTTTTTTGAAGTATCAACCCATTTTCTTTTCTTTGTATATTCATAATGACCTTCAATGTAATTTTTCCCGCGTCCGGAGCTGGATTGTCTTTCCCTGTAAAGCTGTCTCTGTAACTGTGCATTTTGCGCCTCTTCTCTTTTTTGTCCGCATAATCTCCGGTAAGTGCACCTCCCAATGCACCTACTCCCGCACCAATCATAGCACCCGTACTTGCGCTACTGCTAAAGCTCCAAAACCTGTTCCCAGGGCTGCACCGGTTGCCGTCCCAATTGCCGTACCTTTTTGTGTAGTAGTCAAACAACCACTGGAAACAATCGCAATTGCCATGACACATATTATTGTACTGATTAATTTTATCTTCATTTTTCTCTCCTCCCTTATTAAGATTTATAATAGAGATTCTTTAGTATTTACTAATTTAGACGACAAAATTATCATAAAGTTTCAATATACATCCGTATTTAACTTCTTATCATATTATTACCAGTGACAAACCAACCATAACTGTTCTATAAAAAAACACTTATGCCTTGACAAAAAATTTTGTCTAAATAAATAAATTTGTTTAAAATTTCATGGAACTTTCTCTCAATATTCATGTCTAATTAGTAGAAGGATGCAATGGAAAATAACATAACCGAAAACACAATCATTAATGCTTCAAAAGGTGATGCAGACGCTTTTGAGAGCATATACAATGAGTACTCAGAATTTGTATATAATGTTGCATTAAGAGTGGTAAACAGTGTAGACGAAGCACAGGAAGTTACTCAGGAAGTATTTCTCACGGTTTACCGGAAACTAAAAAGCTACAAGTTCAAATCATCCCTTAAAACATGGATTTACAGGATAACCGTTAATATGGCTATTGACTATGCCAGAAAAAAGTCTAAAGAACGGGACCATTCAGAACTGTATACAGAGAATAAAAAACAGCAGAAGACTATTGGTACTATTAGTGAGGAAATTGAGAGAGAACAGCAGGAGAAAACAATCTCAACTTTACTGGAATCTCTTAATCCTGATCAAAGAACCTGTATTGTATTAAGAAGTATCGAAGGCTTAAGTTATCAAGAAATAGCGGATGCACTAAACATTAATATTAATACCGTACGTACCAGAATCAAACGGGCCAGGGAAAAACTGATAGATTTAAGAAAAGAGATGGTGATAAATGAAGTGTGAACAGGTAAAAGAACTCATTCTTACCGATTATCTTGATGGACAGATGGAAAAAGTGCAAAAAACTCAACTAGAGGAACATTTGACAACCTGCAGGGATTGCAGGGAATATAATCTTTTAACGAGGACTGCTGTTGTTGAACCATTCTATAACATTGAAAAACATAATCCGCCTGAAGCAACATGGAACAAAATCAGGGAACAGATTTATGTAGAAAAACCGCTGCAGAATAACTCCATTGCTGACTTATTTAACAGAGCAAAGAAACTCTTTTATTTTCCGAAATCTGCATTTGCTGCTGCAACAGTAATCGTTTTGTTTGCTGTAGCAGCAACTGTTATTAAATTTCCTACAGAAAACCAGGAAATCGGAAAAGGAGTTTCTGATAATCAAGTTGAATGCATCAACTATTTGATGAGTGTTTTTGACGAAGAACTGATTAATGGAGATGACGACCTCGAAACCTCAATAGAAGATTTCTTTCTATGATTCACCTTTATATGAATTTCGATTTTACATATTTTAATCAATGTTGTCCGGTCAGGATTTTGCAGCGCTCCATCAATTGCCGGATTCTTTTAGCGGGAATCTATAGGATGAACGTGTCTTTTAGTTTAAATATAGAAGAAAAGAGCTTAAACAAAGATCAATTACATACCGACCATAAACAGTTTAGAAGATATCCTGTTAGTGATCTTTTGGGCTCTGCGTGAGAACTTCCATCACACCAAAACGTCAGGATCGCCAAGAGAATGAATTAAAAGTTGATATTTACGCATAGTGCATCTATGCGTAAATGAGTAATTTAAAAAATTTAAGGAGCAGTAACCATGAATATCAAGTTGAAACAAGTTTTTTTCACATTAAGCATAGTCGGGGTGACACTGTTATCATCAAATGTTTATTCACAACCACCTGGAGAACATTTCAACAGGCATCAAGAGATGCGGGAAAAGATGAGGGCTAAAAAGCAGGAAGCGTTCAAACAACTCGATCTTAGTCCTGAACAGGAAAGACTGATACAAGCTCATAGAGAGAATCACAGGGGACAGAAAAGTGAGTTTCAAGAAAATATGAGAGTAAAGAAAGAGGCAATCAGAAATGAGCTCCAGAAAGAAGAGTTCAATCTGGAAAAGATTCACGCAATCCATAATGAACTGAAAAACTTAATCCTGGAAAAAGCCGATCATAGATTAAACGGTATCCTGGAAGTAAGAAAAATATTAACCGCCGAACAATTCAGGAAGTTTTGTGAATTGAGGAAGGAGATGCGTCCAATGAAAGGTAGGAGAAAGGGGTTCTATTGATCCACAGAACCGCTTAGGGCATTCCTTTAGTTTATTATTGGAATGATAAAATCAGGAGATACCATGCTTTATTGTTTTATCATGTGAGTGCAAACATCAGGTATGGTGTCCCCCGATTTAAGTATGCTTTTAGTCACCCGATCTATTGCCTGATGTGCATGCCGCTTCGGCCTATACCCATATGAGCAGTCCTTGAAGTCTGCCTCAAATATCGGTTCAAGTATCAACTTCAGTGCCCCCTGTACTACCCGATCTTTTATCGTCGGGATTCCAAGTGTTCGAGTCCCGCCATTGCCTTTCGGTATTGATACTCGCCTATTGGCTGACGGCTGATACGTACGGTCTAGGAGTGCCGGTCTTATCTCTTCCAGATATCCTTCAAGCCCTTCACTCCGGCAAGGTTCTGTTGTCCTTACCATCTACACTACTATGAACTCATCCGACACCCTCTTGTCTTTCCTCCCACTTCATCTTTTGACTTATAGGGCTGACATTTCTCCATACGTTTCCGTATGGGACAAGGAGGGCTTCCCCAGTTGATTGCGCCTCTTTCTATCCGTGTCGCCGCTGATACCCCGCCACCGTCCTCACTACCTTATTAGCCAGTGTTGGTATGAGAATCATGCCTTCGCCTATTAGTGAGAGGCTCGGCCAGTGGATTTTACACTTTTACGAGGCTACTTATACGTTCACATTAGTTACAACCCGGATATTTGCTCGCCCGCCTTATAGCGGACTTTATCAATGGGCTTCAGCTCGTTACGTTTCCATATCAAGCTGCCATTATAGCTACATGGCTCCGGCTTTTACCATGGCGGGACTTCCACCCGCGAGAAGGCGCAACCCTTAGCTGGGCACGCCACTATTCAAGTTGTGACGCCATTTTGGATTAATCTTTGCACATTTTTCACCTTTTTATTTACTCTTAATTTCTATTTTTTTCTGACTAATAGGCAACTCATGTAAGCGATTATAATATTGTGAAAGTGCAGGGTTTTTTTTCATCTGTTGTTTTAGTTTTTTTAAATTTCTTTTTAAAATAGTTGATTGGTGTGTGAGGTGCTTGTTTTCATAATAGATGCCTAACTTTACGGGAAATGGTAAATCATCATCTAATTTATCTATAAGACCATCAAATGGATTCTTCTCGCCTAAAGCTCTGTACACGCATGATATAAAAAACAGCAAGTAGGCTTTATCTTCATCTTTAATATTAGTATCGCTTGCAATATCTAGAATTGCAGAATCCATCGCTTTTTTAAAGAATTTAAAAGCATAGCAACTACATGTTACTGCTTGAAAAAATTCTAAAACAAACATTTCTGGCATATTCCTTAAAGGGGAATCAATTTTATTATCTTTAATATTTTTATAAAGTGTCTGTGCTTCTTTGATTATTAATAGAATGGTTTTCTCAATAACACTGTAAGGTGTAGAATATGCGGCGAGAAGATAATCTCCCATATTAACAAATCTCCAGAATCTTTCGTTAGAATCTACTGGCTTAGTTATTTGAATTTTATTTATGATATCTTCACAGTCTTTAATTAGGCCAAGATAAAAAAAGTAGATATTTCTCCATGAGAGGGAATAAATCCTGTTATCAATGAATTTATTGTCTCTAGTTGTATCCATATATTTTGCATAAAAAAACTTCAGCAAAGGATCTGTGTTTGAAATATACTCTATCGTAATTACAATCTAATTGAATGATTCCTGATCTGTCTTGTTACTTTTTCAAATAATTCATCGGGATCGATACTGATATTTCTTGCAGAAAAATATTTATGAAAAATTCCCTGTACTTCACTTTTAGCCATATGAGTAAGATCATTTTCAATAAAGAATTTTGCTATTTCAGTTATTATACTCACTGATGTTGCAAACTCCTGATTAGAGATAAGACCTTTATCCTTATCCCACTTTCCCAGCATTAATTCAGAATACTTAGAGTAGACATCTGTTAAATTCGATGGAAGATCTTGATCATTATCATTAATTATTTGGGCAAGCATAATTGCTGAGATTGGGTTTCTAGGCATTTGTTTAAAAAGCTCTGAATTTTTTATGTCCTCAATCAACCGAGAAGAAACTTTAACTTTTGAGCATATTTTCATAAAAAACTCTATCACTTGTGTCATTGATAATTGTTCAATCTCATAGGTAGGCATATGTGGTATAATTTCGTTATAATCAATTGTGCTTAGAGGTCTTGTTGAAATAACAAGATGTAGGTTTACAATAGTTTCAGATTGACTAATAAGTGCTCTGACTTCTTTATAAATATCTCTGTTATCTACAATATGTTCATCAAAACTATCAATGAATAATACTATTGAAGTATCACTTTCCATCTTGTTTTTGACTCCTGAATATGCCGGCTCGTCTAATAGATTTGCTATATTCGCTTCGTTGTTTTTGCAAAGGTCAGTGTAGGGGGTATAGATTGGTATATAGTTGTGCTTAGAAAAATTATCTATTGATGCTAATTCTATTATTGATTTTCGAATTAAATGAGATTTACCTGATCCAGGTCCTCCTTCAATGATTATAATCTTTTGTTTTTGTATAAGATCAATAAGATTATATTTTCGTGAATTGTTTCTTTTCTTTTTAAAATCACTTTCTATTTGAATTAAATTAAGATCAACATTCATATTTCCAGAGTTATTTGGTATTAAACTTTGTGCAGTGTTTTGTTCTTCCATTTTCCTTGTGATATCTTTTAAATAATCACCTACTGGAAGAATTTGATCTGACCAAAAATGATTCAAGTATTTATCAATAAATTTAATTAAATCTTTATTTTGAAGAAAATTTATTTTGCTTGTACCATATTTATTATGAATTTTTTCTTGTGCGCTATTTGAAATTGAGTCATTTGTAATTACCCATATTTCATTCAAGTGAATTTTTTTCTTGCCATTTTGTATAACCCTTGGCAGGTTACAATCATCTATTTGTTCATAAATGGGTATAAGTGCACCAGTGATTTTACCTGTTTTTGCGATGACACCAACATACTCTGTTCTGTTTAGTGTGGAATCAATCCTGGTAATGATAAAATCTGCGCCTTTTTCATGTGGACCGTGATTGTATTCAACGTCTAATATTTCTGGAAGCGTTGGCAGCAATGATAGTAATAGCGGATGGAATTCATTAACCTCATCTTTTAAATTAATTAGTTTTTTTTTCTTTTTTTTGAATTCAGATTCTTTTTCCATGAAAGCTTCTGTTTTTTGTTTGAAAGATAACTGACATTATTTTCTCATTGCTTACTTATAAGGAACAATAACAGTTTGAAATATTAAAATAGCATTTAAAGCAGATACTTCATTCATGCTGAGTTATTTTTTTGGTTTTGGTATTAGATGCTCTTTTCTTACGTTCTTATTTACGGTTGTTTGTATCTA